>NZ_JANLOH010000083.1:0-51250 GCF_025466155.1 Pseudomonas sp. 13B_2.1_Bac1
AGGGGATTGCGGGGGGGTATGTGAGATCTGTGACGGGTACGGTCAAAATGTGGGAGCGGGCTTGCCCGCGAAGGCGGCCGTTCAGCCACCACCTCTATCGCCCATGCCGCCGCTTTCGCAGCCTCGCTAAAGCTCGAAAGCGGCCACACAAGCCGGCACCTGTCCGCGGCGTGTTCAGTTCAAGAGACCATCCGCCCGCAGCAGGGTTTCCAGGCAGTGCTCGGTGATGTGGTAGAACGCCTTCAGCTCCTGGATTTTCGCCAGCAACTGCGCGTTGTCCACGGGGTCGGCGCGCTTGACCGCGAGGATCATCTTGTTCTTGTTGGTGTGCTCCAACGAGATGAACTCGAACACTTTGGTCTCGTAGCCACAGGCTTCGAGGAACAGCGCACGCAAGCTGTCGGTGACCATTTCCGCCTGCTGTCCCAGGTGCAGGCCGTACTGCAGCATCGGCTTGAGCAGCGCCGGGCTCTGGATCTGCAGGCGAATCTGCTTATGGCAGCACGGCGAGCACATGATGATCGACGCGCCGGAACGGATGCCGGTGTGGATCGCGTAATCGGTGGCAATGTCGCAGGCATGCAGGGCGATCATCACGTCCAGCTCGCTCGGCGCCACGCTGCGCACGTCGCCGCACTTGAACACCAGGCCCGGATGCTCCAGGCGCGCAGCGGCGCTGTTGCACAGGGTCACCATGTCTTCACGCAGTTCCACGCCGGTCACTTCACCCTCGGCCTTGAGGGTGTTGCGCAGGTAATCGTGAATCGCAAAGGTCAGGTAGCCCTTGCCCGAGCCGAAGTCGGCGACGCGCACCGGCTGGTCCAGCTTCAACGGTGATGAGGTCAGCGCATGGCTGAACACTTCGATGAACTTGTTGATCTGCTTCCACTTGCGCGACATCGACGGGATCAGCGCCTGCCTGGCATCGGTCACGCCGAGGTCGGCGAGGAACGGCCGGCTCAGGTCGAGGAAGCGATTCTTCTCGCGGTTATGCTCAGCCGAAGGCGCCTCGCGCAGTTGCTGCGGCTTGCTTTTGAACAGCGAGCTTTTGTTCTTCTTGCTGTATTCCAGCTGCGCTTCATCGGTCAGCGACAGCAGGTGCGCGTTCTTGAAGGACGCCGGCAGCAACTCGGCAATCATCGCCACGCCTTCGGCCAGCGCGAAATTCTTGGTGATGTCGCGGGTCTTGTAGCGGTAGACGAAGGACAGGCACGGCTGCTCCTTGACCTCTACCTGCTTGATGATCAGCCGCTGCAGCTCGGCTTCCGCACCGACGTACTTGGCCAGCACCAGCTTGATAAACGCATGCTGCGCCAGGCTTGCGCTCAACAGTTCGATGAACTGGGCGTGATGATCCGGCGCAGGGCGGGCAGGTTGAGCGGTGACAGACATGAACAAAAAAGCCTCGGGCTGGGGATGCCGGGCATTTTAGGGGGGATGGGGGCCGAGGGCACGGGGTTATTTGATCAACGGTCAATCAACCCTGCCCATCCACGGCGGGACGCACCTTATGTGGGAGCCGGGCTTGCCCGCGATTGCATCACCTCGACAGGCCTGACAGACCCAGTTGCCCGCCCCGCAGGCAAGCCAGTTCCCACCTGGAGCAAAATGAGCTATTCGAGCACGACCAGGCGATTGGGCAGCTCATTGCGGGTCTGCGTGACCGGCACATGCACCTTGAGCAACTCCCCGCAGGCTTCAATGCAGGCAATAAACCCCGCCAGTGTCTGCCCCTGTTTCACTTGCTGAGTGAACGCCCTGACGATGGTGTCCCAACTGCTGTCATCCAGGCGCTTGGAAATCCCCTCATCCACCAGGATCTCCACGTAGCGCTCGGCCTCGCTGACAAAAATCAGCACACCGGTGCTGCCCAGCGTGTGGTGCAGGTTCTGCTCCAGGAACTGCCGGCGCGCCAGGTTGGACGCGCGCCAATGGCGCACCGAGCGCGGGATCAGGCGGGTGGTGACCTTGGGCAGGCGAAACACCAGGCACAGCACGATAAACGTCGCCCACTGCGCCAAAAGCAAGGTGTACATGGTCAAGTAGCCGGACAAGTAATGCACCACACCCGGCACCACCAACGCGATCAGGCTGGCCCACAGCAGTGGGATGTAGGCGTAGTCGTCCGCGCGGGCAGCCAGTACCGTCACCAGTTCGGCGTCGGTCTGCTGCTCGACGCGGGCAATCGCCTCGGCGACCTGGCGTTGCTCGTGTTCACTCAGTAGTGCCATGGTTGTAGATGCTCTGTTGTCGTTATTGTCATTACCAGCCGCCCGAGGCCCCGCCGCCGCCGAAACCGCCACCGCCGCCGCGGAAACCACCGCCACCGCCTCCGCCACCACCGCCGCGCCCGCTGCTGCTGAGGATCGCCAGCAAAATGGCGCCCACTGGCAGCCCCAGCCGATTGCACAGCCACAGCACACCGATCAGCAAGATAAACAGGCCGATGGAAAACCCCGGATTATCCTTGGCAAAGTTGGCGTCCGCCACGTGCGCCGGCACCGCCAGCGGTTCACCGCCGACCACCTGCACCATCGCCGAAACACCATCGCTGATGCCCTGGCTGTAATTGCCAGCCTTGAACTTGGGCGCGATCACCTGGTTGATGATCACCCAGGACTGCGCATCGGTCAGCACGCCTTCCAGGCCATAGCCGACTTCGATGCGCAATTTGCGCTCATCGCGGGCGACGATCAACAGCGCGCCGTTGTCCTTGCCCTTCTGGCCAATGCCCCACTGGCGGCCCAACTGATAACCGTAGTCTTCAATCGGCACCCCCTGCAGGTCGGGCACTGTGACCACCACGATCTGGTCGCCACGGGCTTGCTCGAGCGCCTGCAATTGCTGGGTGATCTGCTCCCGGGTCGCCGGGTCGATCATCTGGGCGGTGTCCACCACCCGACCGGTCAATGCCGGGAAGGTCAGCGCCGCCTGGGCCACGCCCACGCAGGCCAGCAGCCACAGCGCCAGGCCTATCCTGAATAAACGCATCGACACCTCAATGCAGCCTTATTTGAACTTCACTTGCGGCGCTTTATCGGCATCGGCACTGGTGGCTTCAAACGTGGCGCGGATCGGCAGATCGCTGTACATCACGCTGTGCCACAAGCGACCGGGGAAAGTGCGGATCTCGGTGTTGTAGGCCTGCACCGCCTGGATAAAGTCGCGGCGGGCCACGGCGATACGGTTTTCGGTGCCTTCAAGCTGCGATTGCAGGGCCAGGAAGTTCTGGTTGGCCTTCAGGTCCGGGTAACGCTCGGACACCACCATCAAGCGGCTGAGGGCACCGCTCAAACCATCCTGGGCCTGCTGGAACTGCTTGAGTTTTTCCGGGTTGTCGAGGGTGCTGGCATCCACCTGGATCGAGGTGGCCTTGGCCCGTGCCTCAATGACGGCGGTCAGGGTGTCCTGCTCATGGGCGGCGTAGCCCTTGACCACTTCCACCAGGTTGGGGATCAGGTCGGCACGGCGTTGATACTGGTTCTGCACCTGGCCCCAGGCGGCCTTGGCCTGTTCATCCAGGGTCGGGATGGTGTTGATGCCACAACCGCTCAGCAGCGTGCTGATCAGTAGCAAAGCCGCGGCCTTGAGGCCCCAGCGGGAAGAGTGTGCTGCTTGCATGGTGTTTCTCCTGACCAAACTGGATGGAATGTGACGACTAACCCTATAAACCGCGCGCTTGGGGCATAATCCGCCACCACTGGAATGCATTGAGCCAATCAGCTACAAAGATGCCCAGCGCGAAAAAGAGTTCAGAGTGTGCTGCATTTATCTGAACAACACCCGAACAACAATAGACGCTCCCCACATTTTGGCCGATCAGCCCCAGCGCTGTGCAGTGAGCCGAAAAAGGATATTCATGAAGAAGCTGTGTTTGCTCGGCCTTGTTGCCACTCTGGCCACCCACCCCGTCTGGGCAGAAACAAAGCCTGCTGCGCTCAAGGACAAGGACGCCTTCGTCAGCGACCTGCTCAAGCAGATGACCCTCGATGAAAAGATCGGCCAGTTGCGCCTGATCAGCATCGGCCCCGAGATGCCCCGCGAGCTGATCCGCAAGGAAATCGCCGCCGGCCGCATCGGTGGCACCTTCAACTCGATCACCCGCCCGGAAAACCGTCCGATGCAGGACGCAGCCATGCGCAGCCGGTTGAAGATCCCGATGTTCTTCGCCTATGACGTGATCCACGGCCACCGCACGATCTTCCCGATCAGCCTGGCCCTGGCGTCCAGCTGGGACATGGACGCCATCGGCCGCTCCGGGCGCATCGCCGCCCAGGAAGCTGCCGCCGACAGCCTCGACATCACCTTCGCGCCGATGGTCGACATCTCCCGCGACCCGCGCTGGGGCCGCACCTCCGAAGGTTTCGGCGAAGACACCTACCTGGTCTCGCGCATCGCCGAAGTGATGGTCAAGGCCTTCCAGGGCACCAGCCCCGCCAATGCCGACAGCATCATGGCCAGCGTCAAGCACTTCGCCCTGTACGGCGCGGTGGAAGGCGGGCGTGACTACAACGTGGTCGACATGAGCCCGGTCAAGATGTACCAGGACTACCTGCCGCCCTACCACGCGGCGATCAAGGCCGGCTCCGGCGGCGTGATGGTCGCGCTGAACTCGATCAACGGCGTCCCCGCCACCGCCAACACCTGGCTGATGAACGATCTGCTGCGCAAGGACTGGGGTTTCAAGGGCCTGGCCGTGAGCGACCATGGCGCGATCTTCGAGCTGATCAAGCACGGCGTGGCCAAGGACGGGCGTGAAGCCGCCAAGCTGGCGATCAAGGCCGGTATCGACATGAGCATGAACGACTCGCTGTACGGCAAGGAATTGCCCGGCTTGCTCAAGTCCGGCGAGATCGAGCAGAGCGACATCGACAACGCCGTGCGCGAAGTGCTCGGCGCCAAGTACGACATGGGCCTGTTCGCCGACCCGTACCTGCGCATCGGCAAGGCCGAGGATGACCCGGCCGACACTTACGCCGAAAGCCGCCTGCACCGCAGCGAGGCCCGCGACATCGCGCGCCGCAGCCTGGTACTGCTGAAGAACCAGAACGACACCCTGCCGTTGAAAAAATCCGCGACCATCGCCCTCGTCGGCCCGCTGGCCAAGGCACCGATCGACATGATGGGCAGCTGGGCCGCCGCCGGCAAACCGGCGCAGTCGGTGACCCTGCTCGACGGCATGAATGCCGTGATCGGCGAAAAAGGCAAGGTGATCTACGCGCGGGGCGCCAACATCACCAACGACAAGGCCGTGGTCGACTACCTCAACTTCCTCAACTTCGATGCCCCGGAAGTGGTGGATGACACCCGTTCGCCGCAAGTGCTGATCGATGAAGCGGTCAAGGCCGCCAAGGATGCCGACGTGGTGGTGGCTGCCGTGGGTGAATCGCGCGGCATGTCCCACGAGTCGTCTAGCCGCACCGACCTGAACATCCCGCAAAGCCAGCGCGACCTGATCAAGGCCCTCAAGGCCACCGGCAAGCCGCTGGTGCTGGTGTTGATGAACGGTCGTCCGCTGTCGATCCTCGAAGAGAACCAACAGGCCGACGCGATCCTGGAAACCTGGTTCGCCGGCACCGAAGGCGGCAACGCGATTGCCGACGTGCTGTTCGGTGACTACAACCCGTCGGGCAAGCTGCCGATCACCTTCCCACGTTCGGTGGGGCAGATTCCGACCTACTACAACCACCTGACCATCGGCCGGCCCTTTACCCCGGGCAAGCCGGGCAACTACACCTCGCAGTACTTCGATGACGTCACCGGGCCGCTGTTCCCGTTCGGTTATGGCCTGAGCTACACCACGTTCAGCCTGTCGGAAATGGCGTTGTCGTCGACCACCCTGAACAAGACCGGCAAGCTCGACGCCAGTGTCACGCTGAAAAACACCGGCAAGATCGACGGCGAAACCGTGGTGCAGCTGTATATCCAGGACGTGGCCGGCTCGATGATCCGCCCGATCAAAGAACTGAAAAACTTCCAGAAGGTCATGCTCAAGGCCGGTGAGGAGCGCACGCTGCACTTCACCATCACCGAGGACGATTTGAAGTTCTACAACACCCAGCTGAAATACGCCGCCGAACCCGGCCAGTTCAACGTGCAGATCGGGCTGGACTCCCAGGATGTGCAGCAACAAACCTTCGAACTGCTCTGACCTGAAGCTGTAGACACGGTCAATGTGGGAACTGGCTTGCCTGCGATAGCGGTGGAACACTCACCAACGTCATCGCAGGCAAGCCAGCTCCCACCGTTTATCGATGTGATCGAATCAGCCGCGTCGATCAAGCAAGTTGACCACCAGCCGATCAATCCACCCCCACACCCGCTGCTTCACCCGCCGCCACAATGGCCGCGCCTTCCACGCCTCCAGGCTCACCGCCAGGCTCTGGGCAAAGTCGCGCTCGAAACTGCCCGCCACCGCCTGCGTCAATTCCGGGTCCAACGCTTCCAGGTTGGCTTCCAGGTTGAAGCGCAAATTCCAGTGATCAAAGTTGCATGAGCCGACGCTGACCCAATCGTCCACCAGCACCATCTTCAGGTGCAGGAAACACGGCTGGTATTCGAAGATCTGCACCCCCGAACGCAGCAGGCGCGGGTAATAACGGTGCCCGGCGTAGCGCACGGACGGGTGATCGGTGCGTGGGCCGGTGAGCAACAGGCGCACGTCCACCCCGCGCCCGGCTGCGCGGCGCAAGGCACGGCGGACACTCCAGGTCGGCAGGAAATACGGCGTGGCCAGCCAGATACGGTGCTGGCCGCTGTTCAAGGCGCGGATCAGCGATTGCAGGATATCGCGGTGCTGGCGGGCATCGGCATAGGCCACGCGCCCCAGGCCCGGCCCGGTCGCCGGCACCTTGGGCAAGCGGGGCAAACCAAAATGCGTGGCGGGTTTCCACTCGCGCCGCGCGGCGTTGGCGTGCCACTGGCGATCGAACAGTGCCTGCCAGTCCTGCACCAACGGGCCGCTGATCTGCACCATCACTTCGTGCCAGTCGGCAGTGTCTTGCCCCGGCGTCCAGAACTCATCGGTAACGCCCGTGCCACCGACCACGGCGATGTGCTGGTCGATCAACAACAGCTTGCGGTGGTCACGGTAGAGATTGCGCATCCACCGTCGCCAGTTCAGGCGATTGTAAAAACGCAACGCCACGCCGGCGTCGGTCAAGCGTTTGCGCAGCCCCAAGGTAAAGGCCAGGCTACCGTAATCATCAAACAGGCAGCGCACCTGCACCCCGCGTTCGGCGGCCAACACCAGCGCCTGCACCATGGCTTCGGCGCAGGCGCCGGCTTCCACCAGGTACAACTCCACATCGACTTGCCGCTCGGCGCGGGCAATGCCCACCAACATCTGTGGGAAAAATTGCGGGCCGTCGATCAACAACTCGAAACGGTTGGCGCTGCGCCAGGGGAAGACCGCGCCGCTCACGTCAGCGCGCCGTGAAAATCAGCACCGCACCCACCGGCACCGACAAACTGATCGACTTGAGCCCCGCCGCCTTGCGCAACGCGGCCACACCCGGCACCAGCTCGAAATCCTCGGCATGCAACACCACTGGTTCCAGGGTCACCACCTGAAACCGTCGATCATCCAGGCGCGTGGCCAACAGCTCGGCGCTGTAGGTCTGGGTCTTGCCATGCAACGTCACGCTCAGTGGCAGGCGCAATTCCAATTGCGCGCCAGGCGCCAGGTCGTTGATGGGTTGCAGGTTGATCTGCGCGTTGATCAGCGCGCCAGGGAAAGTCTTGATCTCGAACAGCTGGTTGCGCATGCGCTCATCGCGCAGCGGAATGCCACTGTTGACCGACTCCAGCTCCACCTCCAACTGCGCCGCGCCTTTGCCGTCGACCTTGCCGTGCAACACCAGGAAGCGCTGCACCTCGGCAATCTCGGTGTTTTTAGTCGTCACGAAGGACAGGCGCGAGGACTCGTTGTCCAGGTACCAATCGGCGTGTGCAGGCGCAGCGGCGGCGATCAGCAGGAAGAAGGCCAGGGGTTTGACATTGAACATAAAGACTCATGCGGCAAAAAACCTGCACGAACCTTAACTGTGCCGTGGGCCCGGTGCAATGGAACTGACAAAGCCGATCAAGTGTGGGCGCTGGCTTGCCTGCGATGGCGGTAGACCAGCCAACAACCCTATCGCCGGCTTGGCGGCGCCTGCATGGGAAGGCGGTGTGTCAGGAATTCGGGCGACACCTGCCACCGCGTACTGGCGCGATGCAACTGACAAAGCCGAGCAAATGTGGGAGCTGGCTTGCCTGCGATGGCGGTAGACCAGCCAACAACCCTATCGCCGGCTTGGCGGCGCCTGCATGGGAAGGCGGTGTGTCAGGGGTTGAGGCGACACCCCTGCCGATCGCCGTACCACCGCGCGCTGTGTGTGCGCCCCAACCCACTGGCCGTCACTTCACTGCGCTCCGGGTTGTCGGTGAATGCGCTGGTGGGCACGTACTGCTGCACATACCCCCGGCAATATTCAGCGGGGTTGTTCGCCACATACCGACACGAGCAATACTCCTTGGCGGTATAGGCCGCGATGATGTCGGGGAAGGCTTGCAGGTTGACGCGCTCGTGCCAGATCCATCCCAGCAGGGCGAGCAACAGCAGCAGAAACAGGCTGGTAAACGGGCGACGACGGATCATGGCTTCACCGCCGCCAGCACGCGCTTGAGCAGTTCGTTATGGCGGTAGCTGCCATCGCGGTCATCGCCGTAGCGCACGATCACCAAATGTTCTTCAGGCATTACAAACAGCGCCTGGCCCCAGTGGCCCAGGGCGGCGAAGGTGTCCGCAGGGGCGTCGGGCCACGGGCGTGGAGCCCCTTGGTTGAGCCACCATTGGCCGCCGGGCACGGCTTCGTCCTGGCCTGCCTGGTAGCGACCGAACGGCTGGCGATTGAAATCGACCCAGGCCTTGGGCACCAGCTGTTGTTCCCCCCAGCGCCCGTCTCGCGCCATCAGCAGGCCGACACGCGCCAGATCACGGGCGGTAAGGTAGGCGTAGGACGAGGCGACAAAGGTTTCGTCGGCGTCGGTCTCCCACGTGGCGTTGTGAATCCCCAGCGGCTTGAACAGTGCATCCCACGGGTAGCTCATATAGGCCTTGTGGCCGAGCATGCCTTTAAGGGTGGCGGAGAGAATATTGCTGTCACCGCTGGAGTAACGAAAGACCTGGCCCGGGGCGGCGAAAGCTTCGGTGTCGGCGGCGAACTCGGCCATGTCGGCGTGGCCACGGGTGTAGAGCATCGCCACCACCGAGGATTTCAACGGGGCGTATTCGTAGTCTTCCTGCCAGTCCAGGCCCGAGGCCCAGTGCAACAGGTCAGCCATGGTCACCGTGGGGTGCTGTTTCATCGGCGGGTAAAACCGCGCCGCCGGGTCGGTCAGTTTGAAGCGATTATCACCGAAGGCCACGCCCAGCACGGTGGCCATCAGGCTTTTGCTGATGGACCAGGTCAGGTGCGGCGTGGTGGCAGTGGTGGGCGCGGCGTAGCGTTCATAAATGATTTCGCCGTCACGGATCACCAGCAACGCATCGGTGCGGATGCCTTGTCGGGTGGTGTCATCACGCGGCGGGAACGCATAAGTGTTGAGCGCTTCGACAGCGGGGCCTTCAAGCGGTGTGCCCTTGACCCATTCCTTGTCCGGCCAGGTTTCGGCGCGGGCGGTGACGGTGGCTAACAGCAGGGCAACGCACAACAGGCCTCGGACCATGGACGCAAACTCAAGGGGGCATTCAAGCCCGCGAGCCTAGCCGAGGCCGATGACAGATTTGCGACAAGGGGGGCTGTCATCCAAGCGTCACCATAACTTCATGGAGATGACACCGAGGCTACATAGCCTGACTTTGGACAACAAAGTCGACCGGCCGAAATCGTGGCCGGCACTCGGAGACTCGCCATGACTCAGATCGCCCGCATCAGCGACACCGGCAATGAACGCCGTCTGCAAGCCGAACGCCTGATCGGCGCGCAGGCTTTGCAGGAAGCCCAGGCCCTGCGGTTCAACGTGTTCAGCGGCGAGTTCAACGCCAAGCTGAAAGGCGCGGAACTGGGCCTGGACATGGATGACTATGATGTTCACTGCAGCCACATCGGCGTGCGGGACTTGAACAGCGGTCGACTCGTCGCCACCACCCGTTTGCTCGACCACCAGGCCGCCAGCACCTTGGGCCGGTTCTACAGCGAAGAAGAATTCAGCCTGCATGGCTTGCTGCACTTGCAGGGCCCGATCCTGGAAATCGGCCGCACCTGCGTCGACCCGGCCTACCGCAATGGCGGCACCATCGCCGTGTTGTGGGGCGAGTTGGCCGAAGTGCTCAACCAGGGCGGCTACAGCTACCTGATGGGGTGCGCGAGCATCCCGATGCACGACGGCGGCATCCAGGCCCACGCGATCATGCAGCGCCTGCGCGAGCGCTACCTGTGCAACGAACACCTGCGCGCCGAACCGAAAAAACCGCTGCCGGCGCTGGACCTGCCGTCCAACGTGATCGCCGAAATGCCGCCGCTGCTCAAGGCCTACATGCGCCTGGGTGCGAAGATCTGCGGCGAGCCGTGCTGGGATGAAGACTTCCAGGTCGCCGACGTGTTCATCCTGCTCAAGCGCGACGAGCTGTGCCCGCGCTATGCACGTCACTTCAAGGCGGCCATGTGATGAGCCGCCTGCGCGCATACGGGCGCATTGCCCGGGTACTGGGGGTGGTGGCATTGGGCTTGAGCATGGCCAGTGTGTTTGGCGTGTTCGAACGCATGGGGGTGGCCAATTCGATGGTGCGCCGCCAACGCTGGTCGCGGTTTTTCATGGCGCGACTGACCAACGCCCTGCCCTTTCGCGTGACGGTGCACGGTGAGCTGCCACAAACGCCGATGCTATGGGTGAGCAATCACGTGTCGTGGACCGACATCCCGCTGCTGGGCATGGTCACGCCGATGTCGTTCCTGTCCAAGGCCGAAGTGCGCACCTGGCCGGTGGCCGGCTGGTTGGCGGCCAAGGCCGGCAGCCTGTTTATCCGCCGCGGTTCAGGTGACAGCCAGTTGATCCGCAAGCAGATGACCCGTCATCTGGAGCAACAGCACCCGCTGCTGATGTTCCCCGAAGGCACCACTACCGACGGGCGCAGCCTGCGCACCTTCCACGGGCGCTTGCTGGCGAGTGCGATCGAGGCCGATGTGTCGCTGCAGCCCGTGGCGATCCGTTACCTGCGCGACGGGCAAGTCGACCCGCTGGCCCCGTTCATTGGCGATGACGATTTGCTCTCACACCTGATGCGCCTGTTTGCCAATGACCAGGGCGATGTGGAAATCCATGTGCTCAAACCCATCGCCTGCGCCGGGCAGGAACGCGCGGCACTGGCGTTCCAGGCGCAGCAAGCGGTGCAAAAGGCGTTGTTTGGGCCGTTGCCGGAAGCTGAACAGGTGGATACCCGACCTGCGTTTGCAGCCTGATATCAACTGAACACGGTTAAAGTGTGGGAGCTGGCTTGCCTGCGATGACGGTCTACCTGTGAATGCAGCGGTTGCTGACACATCGAGATCGCAGGCAAGCCCGCTCCCACCTTAGACCCCACTGACCAGTTGGGTGCGTGCAAACGCCTGCAACTGCGGATAGAACCGCCGGAAATCCTCACTCAGCGGCTCATACAGCACCCGCAATTCCTGCATGGCCTGGCCCAGTTCCTCGGGTTGCGTCAGGCGCCGCGAGATCCCCCGCAACACCTGCTCCATCACCGCAAACTCGCGGTAAGAACCCAACCAGTCATCCGCCGCCATGTACGGCGCAATCTGCGCCAGCCGCCCTGGCAACTGCGGCTCGGCGGCGAGCACGCGGTAGACCTGCGCGGTGAAGCGCTCCAGCGGCTGGTCGGCATACAGCGCCCAATCGCGCGCCAGGCAATGATCGAAGAACACATCAAGGACAATCCCCGCGTAGCGCCTGCGGGTCAGGCTGAAACGCGACAACGCCTCGCCGACCAGCGGGTGACTGTCGGTGAAGCGGTCGATGGACCGATGCAGCTGGATCGCCGCCTCGATTTGCGGGCTGAACTGGCCCTGCAGGCGGCCTTTGACGAAATCGCCATACAGGCTGCCCAGCAGTTGCGCAGGAAGTTGGCCGCCCAGGTGCAGATGTGCGAGATAATTCATGGCGCGCAGTCTAGCACTGCCGACAACGTATCGTTATAACCCGATATACCGATTTAGCCTGACCTCAGACCAAAATCATATTGGTATATCGGGATATAACGATTTAAGGTTCGCCTCATCGCGATATAACGCTTTACGACACCGAGCACCTGCCATGTCCATCGACCTCGACGAAATAATAAAAGCCCTGGCGCACCCAGTACGACGAGACATCCTCACCTGGCTGAAAGACCCGAAAGTGCAGTTCCCCGAGCAACTGCACAACCACGAATACGGCATCTGCGCCGGGCAGATCGACCAGCGCTGCGGCTTGTCCCAGTCGACGGTGTCGGCCCACTTGGCGACCTTGCAACGGGCGGGACTGATCAGCAGCCAGAAGGCCGGGCAGTGGCACTTTTTCAAACGCAATGAGGAAGTGATCCAAGCCTTCCTCACGGCGCTCATCACTGAACTCAGCGCACCGCTGTAACAAGGAAACGCAAATGCCCCTCTCGCTACTCATACTGGCCCTGAGCGCCTTCGCCATCGGCACCACCGAGTTCGTCATCATGGGCTTGCTGCCCGATGTGGCGGCGGACCTCGGCGTGTCGATTCCCGGCGCCGGCTGGCTGGTCACCGGCTACGCCCTGGGCGTGGCCATCGGCGCGCCGTTCATGGCGCTGGCCACCGCCAAGCTGCCGCGCAAGGCCGCCCTGGTAGCGTTGATGGGCATCTTCATTGTCGGCAACCTGCTGTGCGCCCTGGCCAGTGACTACAACGTGCTGATGTTTGCCCGAGTGGTCACCGCGCTGTGCCACGGTGCGTTCTTCGGGATCGGCTCGGTGGTGGCCGCCAACCTGGTACCGGCCAACAAACGCGCTTCGGCAGTGGCCTTGATGTTCACCGGCTTGACCCTGGCCAACGTGCTCGGCGTGCCGCTGGGTACGGCGCTGGGCCAGGCAGCCGGCTGGCGCTCGACCTTCTGGGCCGTGACGGTGATTGGCGTCGTGGCGCTGATCGGCCTGATCCGCTTCCTGCCGGCCAAGCGTAACGAAGAAAAACTCGACATGCGTGCCGAACTGGCCGCCCTCAAAGGCGCCGGCATCTGGCTGTCGCTGACCATGACCGCGCTGTTCGCCGCGTCCATGTTCACCCTCTTCACCTACGTGGCGCCTCTGCTTGGCGACGTCACCGGCGTCTCCCCCAAAGGCGTGACCTGGACCCTGCTGCTGATCGGCCTGGGCCTCACCGTGGGCAACATCATCGGCGGCAAGCTGGCGGACAAACGCCTGGCGGCCACGCTGATCGGCGTGTTCATCAGCATGGCGGTGGTCTCCACCGCGCTGACCTGGACCAGCATCGCCGTGATCCCGACTGAAATCACCCTGTTCCTGTGGGCCACCGCCTCGTTTGCCGCCGTCCCTGCGCTGCAGATCAACGTGGTGACCTTCGGCAAGGCTGCACCGAACCTGGTCTCCACCTTGAACATCGGCGCCTTCAACATCGGCAACGCCCTGGGTGCCTGGGTCGGCGGCAGTGTCATTGCCCACGGTTTCGGCCTGACCAGCGTGCCCCTGGCAGCCGCCGCCCTGGCGATCCTCGCGCTGGTGGTGACCTTGATTACTTTCCGTCAGAGCGGCGATGCCGACCTGGCACCTGCGACCAACTGATCAACTTCAAAGAGAAAGGTGTTTTCCCCATGACGACTATTTTCGATCCGATCAAACTGGGCGACCTGGAACTGGCGAACCGCATCATCATGGCGCCGCTGACACGCTGCCGTGCCGACGCCGGCCGCGTACCCAACGCGCTGATGGCCGAGTACTACGTGCAACGCGCCTCCGCCGGGCTGATCCTCAGCGAAGCCACCTCGGTGACGCCACTGGGCGTGGGCTACCCGGACACTCCGGGGATCTGGTCCAACGACCAGGTGCGTGGCTGGGCCAACGTCACCAAGGCGGTGCACGGTGCCGGTGGCAAGATCTTCCTGCAGCTGTGGCACGTGGGCCGTATCTCCCACGAGTCGTACCTGAACGGCGAAACGCCGGTGGCTCCGAGCGCCATCCAGGCTAAAGGCCACGTGAGCCTGGTGCGCCCACTGGCGGACTACCCGACGCCACGTGCGCTGGAAACCGCTGAAATCGCCGACATCGTCGACGCTTACCGCACCGGCGCCGAGAACGCCAAGGCCGCCGGCTTCGATGGCGTGGAAATCCACGGCGCGAATGGCTACCTGCTCGACCAGTTCCTGCAGAGCAGCACCAACCAGCGTACCGACCTCTACGGCGGCTCCCTGGAAAACCGTGCACGCCTGCTGCTGGAAGTGACCGACGCAGCCATCGAAGTCTGGGGCGCCGGCCGTGTCGGTGTGCACCTGGCACCACGCGCCGATGCCCACGACATGGGTGACGACAACCTGGCAGAAACCTTCACCTACGTCGCCAGCGAGCTGGGCAAGCGCGGTATCGCGTTCATCTGCTCCCGCGAAAAAGAAGCCGGCGACAGCCTCGGTCCACAATTGAAAAAGGCCTTCGGCGGCGCGTACATTGCCAACGAGCGCTTTACCAAGGACAGCGCCAACGCCTGGCTGGCGGCGGGCAAGGCCGATGCGGTGGCCTTCGGCGTACCGTTCATTGCCAACCCGGACCTGCCAGCACGCCTGAAGGCCGAGGCGCCGCTCAATGAACCACGCCCGGACACCTTCTACAGCAAGGGTCCGGTCGGCTACATCGACTACCCGACACTGGCCCTGTGATGTAACTTGCTGAAACGAAAAAGCCCCGGCTCGCGAGAACCGGGGCTTTTTCTTGAGTGCGAAGAAACATTCCTTCACAGCCTTGCAACAAAATCGCTACAAAATACTTAGGCGGCTACCTATCAACCGCCCGCCAGCCCGTATATAAAGTCACCCCACCGATCAGGCAAAAGGACGATTGACGGTCCTTGGGCTTTACTGTTGACACAACTGGATGCAATTACGCATTTTGTCTTAATTGCGCAGGCTGGGGCTCCAGCGCAGCATGTCCAGCCCGGCATCCACCCAGCGTTCGGCGTCCTGGTGCAGTTGGAAACTGTCGGGGACCAGCAGCCACTGGCCAATCAACCCGTTGATGTAGGCATGAATGCACACTGCCCCTCGGGTAGTGTCGAGGTTTTCCGGAAGTTGCCCGCGATGGACCGCATTACGCAGTGTCAGGCCGATGCGCAGGTTGCATTCCAGGCTGTGGGTCTGGCGCTGACGGCGCATATCGCACATTTCATCGGTGAATTCGCACTTATGAAACAGGATCTCATTGATGCGCCGGGTTTTCGGGTCCAGGGCCACTTGATGAAACAAATGAATCAACAGCTTGCGCATGCACCCGAGCGGGTCGAGTTCATCCTCGCTTTCGCTGGCGCGCGCCAACTCATCCAGCGGCTCATGCAGGGTGTCGAGCAGCGCCTGCAACAGATCGGATTTATTACTGAAATGCCAATAGATGGCACCCCGCGTCACCCCGGCCAGCGCGGCGATGTCAGCCAGCGTGGTCCGCGCAACGCCGCGCTCATAGAAGGCTTGCTCGGCGGCGGCGAGAATCTGGCTGCGCGTTTCCTGAGCTTCCTCTTTGGTGCGACGAACCATGGCAGTAAAACCTCAATCAGGACACTTGGGACTATCGGTAACGCACGATCAATAGGCGGTAACGATCATCTGAATAATTGTGGGACGACACCGTCATGGGCGCCGAACGTACTAAAATCGAGGCTTTGGGCGGTGCTTTGTCAACATTCCGCGAAGCCTGTCAAGAGTTTACAAACAACCATGAACGTAAGTATATTGCGTAGCAAGCTACTTATCTACTCACAGCTTGTTTTTTACCCTTCCACACTTCTTGTGCGCACTCTGCGCGCCTGACCCGAGGATCTTCATGCAACTTAAGCCAGCTGTTACCGCTCTGGTCACTGCCGTCGCCCTGGCATCGCTGCTCAGCGGATGTAAAAAGGAAGAAGCGGCTCCGCCCGCTCAAACCCCTCAGGTCGGCGTGGTCACCCTTCAACCGCAAGCCTATACCCTGACCTCCGAACTGCCGGGCCGCACCACTGCCTACCGCATCGCGGAAGTTCGCCCGCAGGTCAACGGGATCATTCTCAAGCGCCTGTTCAAGGAAGGCGCGGATGTGAAAGAAGGCCAGCAGCTTTATCAGATCGACCCGTCGGTCTATGAAGCCACGCTGAAAAGCGCACAAGCCAGCCTGACCCAGACCAAGTCCATCACCGACCGCTACAAGCAGTTGGTCGATGAGCAAGCCGTCAGCCGCCAGGAATACGACACCGCGGTCGCCAACCGCATGACTGCCGAAGCAAACGTTCAAACCGCCCAGATCAACGTGCGCTACACCAAAGTGTTCGCGCCGATCTCCGGGCGTATCGGGCGTTCTTCGGTGACCGAAGGCGCGCTGGTCAGCAACGGCCAAGCCGATGCCATGGCCGTGATCCAGCAACTGGACCCGATCTACGTCGACGTCACGCAATCTTCGGCTGAAATGCTGAAACTGCGCCGCGACCTGGAAAGCGGCCAGCTGGAGAAAGCCGGCGCCAATGCCGCCAAGGTCAAGCTGACCCTGGAAGACGGCAGCGACTACGGCCTGGACGGCAAGCTGGAGTTCTCCGAAGTGTCGGTTGACCAGACCACCGGTTCCGTGACCCTGCGCGCCGTGTTCCCCAACCCTGACCACACCCTGTTGCCTGGCATGTTCGTCCACGCCCAGTTGCAGGCCGGTGTGAACAGCAAGGCCATCCTGGCCCCGCAGCAAGGCGTGACCCGCGACATCAAGGGCATCCCGACCGCGCTGGTGGTGAACAAGGACAACAAGGTCGAGCAGCGCCAGCTGGTGGCCAACCGCACTGCCGGCGCCTACTGGCTGGTGGAAAAAGGCTTGAACGCCGGTGACCGCGTGATCACCGAAGGCCTGCAATTCATCAAGCCGGGCATCGAAGTCAAGGTCAAGGACGCGGACAACGCCAAGCCCGCAGGTTCCGCTGCTGCTCCTGCTGCCGCTGCTGGCCAGGGGGAGTAACCCATGTCGAAATTTTTTATCGACCGTCCCATTTTCGCCTGGGTAATTGCCCTGGTGATCATGTTGGTCGGGGCACTGTCGATCCTGAAGTTGCCCATCAACCAATACCCGGCCATTGCGCCAACCGCCATTGATATCCAGGTGACCTACCCAGGTGCGTCTGCACAAACCGTGCAGGACACCGTGGTACAGGTGATCGAGCAACAGCTCAACGGTATCGACAACCTGCGTTATGTCGCCTCGGACAGTAACTCCGACGGCAGCATGACCATCACCGCGACGTTCAACCAGGGTACCAACCCGGACATCGCCCAGGTCCAGGTGCAGAACAAGCTGAACCTGGCGACCCCACTGCTGCCGCAAGAAGTGCAGCAGCAGGGTATCCGCGTGACCAAGTCGGTGAAGAACTTCCTGATGGTGATCGGTCTGGTGTCGGAAGACGGCAGCATGACCAAGGACGACCTCTCCAACTACATCGTGTCCAACATCCAGGACCCGATCTCGCGTACCGCGGGTGTAGGTGACTTCCAGGTGTTCGGTTCGCAGTACGCCATGCGTATCTGGCTCGACCCGGCCAAGCTGAACAACTACCAGCTGACGCCGGTGGATGTGAGCAACGCGATCCAGGCGCAGAACGTCCAGGTGGCCACCGGCCAACTCGGCGGCCTGCCTGCCCTGCCCGGCACCCAACTGAACGCCACCATCATCGGCAAGACGCGCCTGCAAAGCGCCGAAGAGTTCGCCAAGATCCTGATGAAAGTGAATGCCGACGGCTCGCAGGTGCGCCTGGGTGACGTCGCGCGTATCGAACTGGGCGGCCAGAACTACAGCATCAGTGCACAGTTCAACGGCAAGCCGGCTTCCGGCATGGCGATCAAGCTGGCTGCCGGTGCGAACGCCCTGGACACCGCCAAGGCCATCCGCGCCACCGTGGCGTCCCTGGAGCCGTTCTTCCCGCCTGGCATGAAGGCAGTGGTGCCGTATGACACCACCCCGGTCGTGACCGAATCGATTTCCGGTGTTGTACACACCCTGGTCGAAGCGATCGTGCTGGTGTTCCTGGTGATGTTCCTGTTCCTGCAGAACTTCCGCGCCACCATCATCACCACCATGACCGTACCGGTGGTATTGCTGGGTACTTTCGGGATCCTCGCAGCGTTCGGTTTCACCATCAACACCCTGACCATGTTCGGCATGATCCTGGCCATCGGCTTGCTGGTGGACGATGCCATCGTGGTGGTGGAAAACGTCGAGCGGGTCATGGCCGAGGAGCACTTGTCGCCGAAAGAAGCGACGGTCAAATCCATGAGCCAGATCCAGGGCGCCCTGGTGGGTATTGCCCTGGTACTGTCGGCGGTACTGTTGCCGATGGCGTTCTTCGGTGGTTCCACCGGTGTGATCTACAAACAGTTCTCCATCACCATTGTTTCGGCGATGGCGCTGTCGGTACTGGTTGCCTTGATCTTCACTCCGGCCTTGTGCGCCACCATGCTCAAGCCGATCGACCCTGAAAAGCATGGCCAACCCAAGCGCGGTTTCTTTGGCTGGTTCAACCGCACCTTCGACCGTGGCGTACTGAGCTACGAGCGCGGCGTGGGCAACATGATCAAGCACAAGTTTCCAGCGTTCCTGGTCTACGTGCTGATCCTGGCCGGCATGATCTGGATGTTCACCCGTATTCCAAGCGCGTTCCTGCCTGAGGAAGACCAGGGTGTGATCTTTGCCCAGGTGCAGACACCCGTCGGTTCTTCGGCTGAACGTACGCAAAAAGTCATCGACGACATGCGTGCCTTCCTGCTGAACGACAAGGAAGGCGAGCCGGGCGAAGGCAAGGCCGTGAAATCGGTGTTTACCGTGAACGGCTTCAACTTCGCCGGTCGTGGCCAGAGCTCGGGCCTCGCGTTTGTGATGCTCAAGCCGTGGGATGAGCGTGACTCGTCGATGTCGGTATTCGAGGTGGCCAAGCGTGCGCAGGGTTACTTCTTCGGGGCCTTCAAGGACGCCATGGTATTTGCCATCGTTCCGCCTTCGGTACTGGAGCTGGGTAACGCCACCGGTTTCGACGTGTTCCTGCAAGACCAGGGTGGCGTCGGCCACGAGAAGCTGATGGCGGCACGCAACCAGTTCCTCGGTGCAGCGGCGCAAAGCAAGATCCTCGCAGGTGTGCGTCCCAACGGCGTGAACGATGAGCCGCAGTACGAGCTCACCGTCGACGACGAGAAGGCCAGCGCCCAGGGCATCAGCCTGGCGGATATCCAGCAGACCTTGGCGATTGCCCTGGGTGGTAGCTACATCAACGACTTCATCGACCGTGGTCGTGTGAAGAAGGTGTACGTGCAGGGTGACGCGGCCAGCCGGATGTCTCCGGAAGACCTGAACAAGTGGTTCGTGCGCAGCAGCTCCGGGAAGATGGTGCCGCTGTCGGCCATCTCGTCGGGCCAGTGGATCTTCGGTTCGCCGAAACTCTCGCGCTATAACGGTGTAGCGGCGATGGAAATCCTCGGTACCCCGGCACCTGGCTACAGTACCGGTGATGCGATGGCGGAAGTCGAGCGTATCGCCAAGGACCTGCCAGCCGGCGTCGGCTATGCATGGACCGGCCTGTCGTATGAAGAGCGCCTCTCCGGCTCCCAGGCGCCTGCGCTGTACGCGCTGTCGCTGCTGGTGGTGTTCCTGTGCCTCGCGGCACTGTACGAAAGCTGGTCGATCCCGATCGCGGTGATCCTGGTAGTGCCACTGGGTGTGATCGGTGCATTGATTGCCACCAGCCTGCGCGGCCTGTCCAACGACGTGTTCTTCCAGGTGGGCCTGTTGGTCACCGTGGGCCTGGCGGCGAAGAACGCCATCCTGATCGTGGAGTTCGCCAAAGAGCTCCACGAACAAGGCAAGGGCATCGTCGAAGCCGCCATCGAGGCGTCCCGCATGCGTCTGCGTCCGATCATCATGACGTCCATGGCGTTCATGCTCGGCGTATTGCCACTGGCGATCTCCACCGGTGCAGGCTCAGGCAGCCAGCACGCCATCGGTACCGGCGTAATTGGCGGTATGATCACCGCCACCGTCCTGGCGATCTTCTGGGTGCCACTGTTCTTTGCAACCGTGTCGGCCGTTGGCGAGCGTAAAAAGACCGACACTACTGAAACTCCTAAAGAGGCTGGCCAATGAGCAAGTCGCTACTTTCCCTAGCCGTCACGGCATTCGTGCTCAGTGGCTGCTCGTTGATACCTGACTACCAGCGCCCCGACGCGCCGGTAGCAGCGCAATACCCGCAGGGGCCGGCGTATTCGTCGGCCCAGGCGCCGGGCCAGGCCGCTGCCGAGCAGGGCTGGAAGCAGTTTTTCCATGACCCTGCCCTGCAACAGCTGATCCAGACCGCGCTGGTGAACAACCGTGACCTGCGCGTCGCGGCCTTGAACATCGACGCCTACGCCGCGCAGTACCAGATCCAGCGTGCCGACCTGTTCCCGGCCATCTCGGCCACGGGCAGCGGCAGCCGTTCGCGTACCCCGGCCAAGTTGTCGCAGACCGGCGAAGCCGGGATCACCAGCCAATACTCGGCCGGCCTCGGGATCAGCTCGTATGAGCTGGACCTGTTCGGTCGCGTGCGCAGCTTGAGTGAAGAAGCACTGCAGAAGTACTTCGCCACTGAAGAAGCGCGGCGCAGCACCCAGATCAGCCTGGTGGCCAGCGTGGCCAATGCCTACCTGACCTGGCAGGCCGACAAGGAACTGCTCAAGCTGACCCAGGACACCCTCGGCGCGTTCGAGCAGAGCTACAAGCTGACCTCGCGCAGCAACGAAGTCGGCGTGGCCTCGGCCCTCGACCTCAGCCAGGCGCGCACCTCGGTGGAAAACGCCCGTGTGCAACTGGCGCGCTACACCCGCCAGGTGGCCCAGGACGAAAACAGCCTGACCCTGCTGCTGGGCACCGGCTTGCCGGCAAACATCACCAGCAAGCCGCTGTCGGATGACCTGCTCAGCGAAGTGCCGGCCGGGTTGCCATCGGACCTGCTGCAACGTCGTCCCGACATTGTGCAGGCCGAGTACAACCTCAAGGCGGCCAACGCCAATATCGGCGCAGCCCGTGCGGCGTTCTTCCCGAGCATCAGCCTGACCGCGAGTGCCGGCACTGCCAGCCCGACCCTGGGCGGCCTGTTCAAAGGCGGCTCGGGGACCTGGTCGTTTGCCCCGCAGATCAACATCCCGATCTTCAACGCCGGTAGCCTGCGCGCAAGCCTGGACTACTCGAAGATCCAGAAAGAGATCAACGTGGCCAACTACGAGAAGGCAATCCAGACCGGCTTCCAGGAAGTTTCCGACGGCCTCGCCGCGCGTGAAACCTACAAGCAGCAGCTGGATGCCCAACGTGGCTTCGTCGCCGCCAACCAGGATTACTACCGCCTGGCCGAGCGTCGCTACCGCATCGGTGTCGACAGCAACCTGACCTTCCTCGACGCCCAGCGCCAACTGTTCAGTGCCCAGCAATCGCTGATCACCGACCGCCTGGCGCAGCTGAACAGCGAGGTCAACCTGTACAAAGCCCTCGGCGGTGGC
The DNA here is from genome assembly GCF_025466155.1 of Pseudomonas sp. 13B_2.1_Bac1. Lineage (NCBI taxonomy): Bacteria > Pseudomonadati > Pseudomonadota > Gammaproteobacteria > Pseudomonadales > Pseudomonadaceae > Pseudomonas > Pseudomonas sp. 13B_2.1_Bac1. The sequence goes on from NZ_JANLOH010000083.1 coordinate 21,730, forward strand.
TGGAACGAGCAGACCGCGAAGAACGAGCCGTTGAAAGAACAAGCACCGCCGCTGAAGTTGTTCTGACAGTGCGGCTGTAGATAAAACCGCTTCCCTTACCGGAAGCGGTTTTTTTATGTCAGTTCACTTCCCGACGGTGCTTTTCTGTGGGAGCTGGCTTGCCTGCGATTGCATCGAATGGGTGTCACTGATGTACCGAGGTGCCTGCATCGCAGGCAAGCCAGCTCCTACAGAAAAGCCGCGTGTTTTTTGCTCGGCTGCCCATCTCACTCCAACCCCACCGATCCGGCTATCCCCGGTCGTGCACCTTGCGCTCCCTTCAACCTTTCAGGGTAAAATTGGTAACAGATTCTTACAGACCACAGAGGGAGCTTGTCGTAATGATCGTAGGAATCGACTTGGGGACCACCAACAGTCTCGCGGCAGTCTGGCGGGGTGATGCCACTGAATTGGTGCCCAACGCCCTGGGCCAGATGCTCACCCCCAGCGTGGTCGGGCTGGATGATCAAGGCCGCGTGCTGGTCGGCCAGGCCGCCAAAGAACGCCTGCACACGCACCCGCACCTGACCACTTCGCTGTTCAAGCGCTACATGGGCAGTGCCACCGAAGTGCGTCTGGGCGACCGTTCGTTCCGTCCTGAAGAACTCTCGGCACTGGTGCTCAAGAGTCTCAAGGAAGATATCGAGCGCACCTACGGCCATACCGTCACCGAAGCCGTGATCAGCGTGCCCGCCTACTTCAGCGACGGCCAACGCAAGGCCACGCGCATCGCCGGTGAACTGGCGGGGCTCAACGTCGAGAAACTGATCAACGAGCCCACCGCGGCCGCCCTCGCCTACGGCCTGCACCAGCGCGACAAGGAAACCTCGTTCCTGGTGTTCGACCTCGGTGGCGGCACCTTCGACGTGTCGATCATCGAGCTGTTCGACGGCGTGATGGAAGTGCGCGCCAGCGCCGGCGACAACTTCCTCGGCGGCGAAGACTTCGACACGCTGCTGCTCGAACACTTTGTCGACAGCCAGCGCAACGCCCAGGGTTTCCCGCCCACCAGCAGCGTCTTGCAAGCCCTGCGCCGCGAGGCCGAGCGCGTGCGCAAGGCCCTGGGCCAGGACGACAGCGCCGACTTCAGCCTGCGCGTCGACGGCCAGCAATGGGTCACGACCATCACCCAACAGGAACTGGCCAAGCTCTACACGCCGCTGCTCGAACGCCTGCGCGCGCCGATCGAACGGGCCCTGCGCGATGCGCGGATTCGCGTTGGCGACCTCGATGAAATCCTGCTGGTCGGCGGTACCACGCGCATGCCGCTGGTGCGCAAACTCGCCGCCGGCCTGTTCGGGCGCTTCCCGTCCATCAGCCTCGATCCCGACCAGGTGGTCGCCCACGGCGCCGCGATCCAGGCCGCGTTGAAGGCACGTTCGGCCGCCCTCGAAGAAGTCGTGCTGACCGACGTCTGCCCCTACACCCTCGGTATCGAGACCTCGAACCAGTACGGCAGCCACATCGAAAGCGGCCACTACCTGCCGTTGATCGAACGCAACAGCAGCGTGCCGGTCAGCCGGGTCAAAAGTGTGTTCACCCTGTACGACGACCAGACCCGCGTGCTGTTGAAGATCTACCAGGGCGAAAGCCGCCTGGTCAAAGACAACATCGAGCTGGGCCAGCTGGAAATTGCCGTGCCCAAGCGCAAGGCCGGTGAAGTCTCGCTGGACGTGCGTTTCACCTACGACAACAACGGCCTGCTGGAAGCCCAGGTGAAAATCCCGCTGACCGGCGAGCAACACTCGCTGGTGATCGAGAACAACCCCGGCGTACTTAACCCGCAGGAGATCCAGCAGCGCCTGCAAGCCTTGGCAGAGTTGAAGGTTCATCCCCGCGACCAGCAGGTCAACACCGTGCTCGTCGCCCGCCTCGAACGCCTCTATCAGGAAAGCCTGGGTGAGTTGCGCGAGCAGCTCGGGCACTGGGCCGGGCAATTCCAGCAGGTGCTCGACACCCAGGACGAACGCCGCATCCGCGAAGCGCGCAGTGAACTGACCCGCCAACTCGAGCAACTCGACAACGGGTTCTGGCGCTGAGGGACACTCCATGGATTGTTGGACCGTGCTGCAACTGCCGGAAGATGCCGACGAGCGCACCATCAAGCGCACTTATGCGCGGCTGCTCAAAAGCTGCCGCCCGGACGAAGACGCCGAAGGCTTCCAGCGCCTGCGCGAGGCCTACGAAGAAGCCCTGAGTGAAGCGCGCTGGCGCGTCGATAACCAGGACGAGGACGAGGACCGGGTCGAGGCGCCTGTGGCCGAAGCCGCCTACGGCAACCTCAGCGACCTGGCCGAACTGATGGACGTTCGCCCGCTCAGCCCTGCCCCCTTCGAGGCGTCGGCGCCGAACCCGGCCCAGGCGCTGCTCAGCGGCCTCAGCGTGGATAACCTCGACGAGCGCTGGGCCCAGGCCCGCCAACAGGGCTGCGCCGATGCCTTCCAGACCCTCCTGCTGCGTCATTGTTTCGATGCCCCGGGCGAGCGCAGCGCCATCGCCAGTTGGGCAGTCCAGCACCTGGAATGGCTGACGCCGTGGCAGCAGGTGACGATGACCCCCTGGCAATACGAAGCGCTGACCAGCGAGCTGCTGCAGGATTACCGCCGCACCTTGCAGGAACTGCTCGAGCAAAAGGCCGAGCGCGAGTTCATCACCCGGCTCACCCACTACAACAACCAGCCTTGGCTGCGGGTCTTTGACCTGCAGCAACAGTGGCAACGTATCGTCCTGCACGTGCTCCACGACACGCAATGGAGCGTGCCGCTGTTTGAACGGGTGTGCCAGGCGTTCGGCTGGGACGACCAGAAAGGCGTGTACCCGGAACCCGCCTGGATATGGCGCCAACTGGTGTCCCGCTGCGAGCAGGAAAGCTTCTACGCCAACCTGCTCGACAAGGCCCAGGACCAGCGACGCAACTCGGCCGATGCGCTGGCCGCGCGCCTGCTGCTGACGCCGATGTCGGCCACGCAACAAAAACGCCTGACCGACACCTTCGGCGAAAACGACTGGCAAGCCTGCCAGCACCTGGCCGAAACGCTCACCTGGCGCTACCCGCAACTGCTCGAACGCCTGCCCCACAAACAGCTGTTTTTCTGGCGCAAGTTCGTGCCCCGGCCCATCTACACCCAGGTGTTTATCCGGCTGTGGGGTGTGTTCGCCCTGGGTTTCGGCCTGAGCATCGCGCACGACAAACCCGACAACCTGAACCTGATGTCGCTCGTGATCTTCATGCTGATGGCGTTCGTGCCGGCCGCCATCGGTTTTCGCGTGACGCAACTGTGGGCCGGGATGAGTTCCACCTATCGGGTACCCGACCTGTGGCTGAGCCAGTACCTGATCCCCAAGCGGATCAACCCCAATGAATACTGGCTGGTGATACGCCACGGCGTGCCGCAGGCGATCATGCTGGTGGCCTGCGGGCTGATGCTCGGCGTGCTCGGCGCGCTCACCTATGCCGGCATGGTCCTGATCCACCTCTTGCACAAAAAACGCATCGGTTCCATGAGCCCTGCCTTCGCCGAAGGCTACCCGTGGCTGAATGGCTTGCACTGGGCGTTCTGGAGCCCGTTGCAAGCGGTGTTCCTGGTGGTAATGGTGGCGCTGATCGTTGCCGCCCAGCACTACCTGCCGAGCTTCCCCTGGACCCACTTCGACCTGCCCAAGCGCTGACCCTGACTGCCGGGCCCGACGGCCCGGCAACTTGCGTTCGATCATCGCCCACAACCCGCCCTCCCCCGATTGAATCGTCCCCGCACCGCCCCGCACCATGGCCGCCACCTGCATAACCCCAATAACAACAGGTCCGACACCATGAGCACTTTCCACCCGCGCCGGCTCTTGCTGGCCACCGCTGTCGCCAGTCTTGCGTTGCCTGCCGTCGCCGAAGAACATGGGTTTCTCGAAGACGCCAGCGCCAACCTCAACCTGCGCAATTTCTTCTTCAACCGCAATTACACCAACCCCACCAAGATCCAGGGCGGCGCGCAGGAGTGGACGCAAAGTTTCATCCTCGATGCCAAGTCCGGCTTTACCCAGGGCACGGTCGGTTTCGGCGTGGATGTGCTGGGGCTGTACTCGGTGAAGCTCGATGGCGGGCGCGGCACCGGCGGCACCCAATTGCTGCCGCTGGATCACGATGGCCGCCCGGCGGACGAGTTCGGCCGCCTGGGCGTGGCGTTCAAGGCGCGGATATCGAAGACTGAAGTCAAGGTGGGCGAATGGATGCCGGTGCTGCCGATCCTGCGTTCGGACGATGGCCGCTCCCTGCCGCAAACCCTGCGCGGCGGGCAGATCACCTCCAGGGAAATCGATGGCCTGACCCTCTACGGCGGCCAGTTCCGCGCCAACAGCCCGCGCGACGACAGCAGCATGACCGACCTGTCGATGTTCGGTAAACCGGCCTTCACCTCCGACCGTTTCAACTTCCAGGGCGGCGAGTATGCGTTCAACGACAAGCGCACCCAGATCGGCCTGTGGAATGCCCAGCTCAAGGACATCTATAGCCAGCAGTTCGTCAACCTGATCCACAGCCAGCCCATCGGCGACTGGACGCTGGGGGCCAACCTCGGATTCTTCTACGGCAAGGACGATGGCAGCGCCCGCGCAGGCAACCTGGACAACAAGACCTGGTCGGGGCTGTTCTCCGCCAAGTATGGCGGCAACACCTTCTATGTCGGCCTGCAACGACTCACCGGCAACAGCGCCTGGATGCGCGTCAACGGCACCAGCGGCGGCACCCTGGCCAACGACAGCTACAACTCGAGCTACGACAACGCCGAGGAAAAATCCTGGCAGGTGCGCCATGACTACAACTTCGCCGCCCTCGGCGTCCCCGGCCTGACCCTGATGAACCGCTACCTCAGCGGCAGCAACGTGCACACCGGCACCATCACCGACGGCAAGGAATGGGGCCGTGAAAGCGAAATCGGCTACACCGTGCAGAGCGGCGCCCTGCAAAACCTGACGGTACGCTGGCGCAACTCAAGCATGCGCCGGGACTACAGCAACAATGAATTCGACGAAAACCGGTTGATCGTCAGTTATCCGATAAGTCTGCTGTAAACCGCCGCCGGACTTGCTGTATGGTGCGCGCCTGCCGCTGCTGATCCACTCAGCAGCGGCTATTATCCGGGCCCGCGCACACCATGAAATCCTTCGTCATCGTCTTCGCCCTCTGTGCCCTGGCCCTGAGCCTCAGCGGCTGCATTGGTGCGCCCATTCCCCTGACGCCGCAGACCGAAGAGCGCCTGCAAGCCCAGGCACCGATCCGTTTCCTGCTGACCTTCGACGACGGCCCCAGTGCCTCGGGCTACAACAATCCCAGCCGTTCCGTGGTCGCCGACCTGGCGCACAACCCGGTGTTGCCGGGGATCAAGGCGGTGTTTTTCCTGCAGACCGAAGCGAGCCGTTCCGGCGGTAGCTCCCGGGGCCGCAAGACCATGGAGCGTGAGTACGCGGGCGGGCATATCCTGGCCTTTCACACGGCGACAGCGTTTCATACCAACCATCGCTGGCTGAATGACGCCGAGCTGGACAGCACCCTCGCCCAAGGTGCGGCCGACATTGCCGCGATCACCGGCACGCCGCCCGTGCTGGTGCGCCCACCGTTCTGGAATTACGACCGCCGCACGTTCGCCGCCTACCAACGCCATGGCATGCAGGTGTTGCTGACCGACTTGAGTGCCAATGACGGCAAGATCTGGGGCTTCAACGGCAGCCCGCGCCGCCGCGCCAATCTGTATCGACAACTGTCGGTGGTGCGCGAACACATCGCGCTCGGCGAGCTACCGACGGTGGACGGGGTGATACCGGTGGTGGTGACCTTCCACGATATCAACCGCTACACCGCGCGGCACCTGCAGGAGTACCTGCAGATCCTGCTCGACAGCGCCCGCATCAATGGCATGCCGACGGCCGCCGAGCCGTTCTACACCGACACCGGCGCCCTGCAACGCGCCGCGCTGGCGCGTACGGTCAAGGATGTCAGCGAGCCCGTGCATCTGCCCGGCGTGTGGAATTGGGTGTGGGACGCCGATTCCCATTAAATCCAGGCCGCTCGCAAGGCACGCAACATCGAGACAAGTGTTTGACTGCCCTCTCCTCGGAACAACACTTCCCTGCCCACCACTCAAAGGAAAATCTGCCAGCACCGATCGAGCCTAACCATGACTATCTCTGCGTCCGCGCCCGTAATGACGAATTACACCCACAGCCCATCACCGACACCGCCAGAACCCTCCGTCCAGATCAAATACAAACGCCCTGACTCCGATGCCCTGACCCCCGCCTCCCGTCCGTCTCCGCAAATCGCCCTGGGACACAAAAGCTACGTCAACAGTGAGGTCCTGTTTCAGGACAAGAACGTGAAAATCTCCCAGGAGGTTGAATTCAGCGCCGCAAAAAACGGCGACGTCAGCACCATATTCAGTCAAATGGTGTTAGAAACCGGCAACCATGCAGACCGGGTGAACATCAAGCGCGCCCCCGATGGGAAGCTGCTCGCGACGGTCAACGGTAAAGCCTACAGCCTCGAGCTGCTCAATCGACCAGAGCAGGGAATGGTCCAGCCCCTGTGTATCAAGACCCACGGCGGCAATGACTCCGTGGTGGTGGCTCCAGACGTCACGACGCCCATCAAGATCGATTTGGGAGACGGTGACGACTACGCCCGCGGCGGTGGCGGGCCCACCCAAATCAAGGGCGGCGCAGGCGACGACTTTATCGTGATGGGCAGGGGGCGTGGGGTCGCATCAGGCGGGGAAGGCAACGACACACTGATCGCGGGCAGTGGCAGCAGTGCGCTGTACGGCGGCAATGGCAATGACCATCTTCAGGCCATGCTGGGCCCTGCCAACCGAAAGGTGCATATGGACGGAGGGCGCGGCAACGACTTCATGATCGCCAAAAATGGCCACACCGTGATGCACGGTGGCGGTGGTGACAACCTGATGGTCAGCCATGGCAGTTCGGTCATTTACACCGGCAGGGGTAAAAACAACGTGAGGTCTTACCATGACAACACGGTGATCTACGCCAAACCTTCGGACAACGTGGTCCGCTCGCTCAGCTCACGCAGGATTGATGTAACGCCCAGTGATGCCGGGAAAACTGCCTATAAGGTCGAGGGTTCCGCCGAGTTCAAACAGCGCGTCGAAGACGATCTGGAGCTATTGAGAATGTCGCCCATAGGCCAGCAGTCCTTGAAGAAAGAGGACGAACTGGCCGCGAGCAACAACGCGCCAGTCACCCTGCGCGAGCTGGACACCCGGTATGACATGACCTACGGCTTCAACACCAAGGCCATCCAACAGCATCTTCAAGCCGGCGGCGCCGTCGAAGCCCTGAGCGAGTCACAGTTGGGTTATATCGTGGAGGGTAAAGCCGGAGAAAAAGCTGACCTGGGCACGATCAATTACAACCCGATGTATATGCACGACGACAGTTCGCCCCCGATCATCAGTCTCGCGCATGAAAGGGGACACGCCTTCGCGGGTGCCACAGGCCAAAATCTAAAGGGGACCACCGCAGACCCCGACAATAACCAGGAACGTGAACCCAACAGGGAGCGACAGGCGATCGGTCTGCATTCGGCAGTCCCACCGGTTGATTTCGACGGCGACCCCAGCACCGCGAAAACCACCACCAATCCGCGGGCATTTACCGAAAACGGCCTGAAAGAAGAAATGGGGCTTCCATTGCGCAAGAGGGTCTACGCCACGTAGGCAGCCTGAGCCGGCTCGACCGCCTCAGGCCCGGGGGGGCTGTTACTTCGGCTGGCGGGATTCAACTCCCAGTTCATCCCACACCGATTCAGCCAGGTGAAACGTCGCGTTCGCCGCCGGTATGCCGCAGTAGATCGCGCTCTGCATCAGCACTTCCTTGATCTCGGCGCGGGTCACGCCATTGCTGGCCGCGGCGCGCAGGTGCAGCTTGAGTTCTTCGCTGCGGTTCATGCCGATCAGCATGGCGATGGTGATCAGGCTGCGGGTGTGCCGGGGCAGGCCCGGGCGGGTCCAGATGTCACCCCAGGCGTGGCGGGTGATCATTTCCTGGAACTCACTGTTGAACTCGGTCAGGGCATTGAGACTGCGGTCGACGTGCGCATCACCCAGGACTTCGCGGCGCACCTGCAGGCCATCGGCATAACGTTGTTTCTCATCCACAAAAATACTCCCGACTGAATGTGATAAAGACTCGCCCCACTGTGGCAAACGCACCTGCCGTAGCCAGCACGCTTGTCTTGCTGAGCAGGCTTGTTTTGCTGAGCCGACTTATTGTGGCTAATGGGCTTGTTGTGGCTAGTGGGCTTGTTGTGGCGAGCGGGCTTGCCCCGCGTTGGGCTGCGCAGCAGCCCCAAAACCTGCGACAAGGTCCATCGAAAAAAACGCACTGACTAACCCCAGCCCGCTTCGCTCCCCAGCCCTGTGCAAGCCCGCTCACCACAGGTTCATTGCGCCAGCAGAAACTCCAGCACCCGCTCACTGAACGCCGCACCCGCCTGCACATTGGACAGGTGCGCGGCATAGAACTCGGCGTATTCGGCGCCCTGCACATGGCTCTGGATAAAGTGACTGCCGGCCGGTGGCGTAACGGCATCTTCGGTGCCGGCAATCGCCAGGGTCGGCACTTTGATCAAGGCCAGTTGCTCGCGGAAATCGGCGTCGCGCACCGCCGCACAATTGGCCGCGTAGCCTTCGGGCGAGGTGGCCGCGAGCATGTCGGTGATCTGTTGGGCCTGGTGCGGGTTGGCCGCAGCGAAATCGGCGGTGAACCAGCGCGCAATCGATGCATCGCGCAACGCTACCATCGCCGCCGCGCCATCGCGCAGGACCATCTCGATACGCGGGTTCCAGATGTCCGGCGTGCCGATCTTGGCGGCGGTGTTGCACACCACCAGGCGCTGCAGGCGCTCGCCGGCATGGATGCCGAGCCATTGGCCGATCAAGCCGCCCATCGACAGCCCACAGAAATGCGCCCGCTGGATATCCAGCGCATCCAGCAGCGCAATCACGTCGCGCCCCAGTTGCTCGATGCTGTAGGGCCCCTCGGTGACCAGGGATTTGCCATGGCCACGGGTATCGAAACGCAACACGCGAAAATGCTTGGTGAAAGCCGGGATCTGGATGTCCCACATGTGCAGGTCAGTGCCCAGCGAGTTGGACAGCACCAACACGGGTGCCTCCACAGGTCCATCCAGTTGGTAATGCAGTTCGCCCTCGGCGAGTTGTACAAAAGCCACAGCGTTCTCCTCAGGCGGTCAAGGCAAAATGTTCGGTGACGGCGCGGGTCACCCAGGTGTGCGCCTGGCCCAGGTAGTGGGCCGGGTCGAGCAGGCGGTCGAGTTCAGCGGCGGAGAGTTCGTGGGTGATTTGCGGCTCGTCCGCCAGCACCGCACGCAAATGACGCCCCTCGGCGACGGCGCGTTTACAGCATTGTTCGAGCAGGTGGTGGGCGGTCTCGCGCCCCAGGCGTTGGGCGAGCACGATGCTCACGGCTTCGGCCAGCACCAGGCCCTGGGTCAGGTCGAGGTTCTGCGCCATGCGCTCAGGATTGACCTCCAACCCCTCGCTCACCAGCAAGGCCTGGTGCAGCGCTCCGGAGACCAACCGGCAAATCTCCGGCAGGGTTTCCCACTCGGCGTGCCACAGGCCCAGGCTGCGCTCGTGTTCCTGGGGCATGGCGCTGAACAGTGTCGCCACCAGGCCAGGTACGCGGGTCGCCGCGCTGATCAGTACGGCGGCGCCCACCGGGTTGCGTTTGTGCGGCATGGTCGAGGAACCGCCCTTGCCCGGCGCCGACGGCTCGAAGACTTCCGCCGCCTCGGTCTGCATCAGCAGGCTGATATCACGCCCCAGCTTGCCGAGGCTGCCGGCGATCAGGCCGAGCACACTGGCAAACTCCACCAAACGGTCGCGCTGGGTATGCCAGGGTTGTTCGGGCAGGCCCAGCTGCAATTCGGCAGCCAAGGCCTCGGCGACCGGCATCGCCTGTTCACCGAGCGCCGCCAAAGTGCCGGACGCGCCGCCAAATTGCAGCACCAGCAGACGCGGTTTCAGCTCGGCAAGACGTTGCCGACTGCGCGTCACTGCCCCCAGCCAACCAGCGATTTTCATCCCCAACGTGACCGGTGTCGCATGCTGCAACCAGGTACGCCCAGCTAGCGGCACGCCGGCATAACGCTGCGCCTGCGCGGCCAGCACGCCGCCCAGTTGCGCCAGGTCAGCTTCGATCAACGCCAGCGCCTGGCGTATTTGCAGAACCAGGCCGGTGTCCATCACGTCCTGGCTGGTCGCGCCCAGATGCACATAACGCTCGGCCCCGGCATCCTCACTGGCAATCAACTTGCCCAGAGCCTTCACCAACGGAATGGCCGAATTCCCCGCCGTGGCGATCGCCACGCCGAGGGCGTCCACGTCGTACCGCGACGCCAGGCAGGCCTGGGCAATCGGGGCAACGGCGGCGTGCGGAATCAAGCCGACCCGCGCTTCGGCACGGGCCAGGCCCGCTTCGAAATCGAGCATGCCCTGCAGGCGTCCCTGATCGCAGAACACCTCGGCCATGCTGTCAGCGGTGAAGTAGGCGTCGAACAATTGATTGCTCGTGCGCAGCGTCATAACGGTCCCTTACAAATCGTGGTGCAAATACGCCGCCTGTTTCGGCAGGCGCAAGCTGAACAGGAAGGCCACCGCCATCATGCCGGTGACATACCAATAGAAGGTGTTTTCCATGCCCATGGATTTGAGCCCCAGGGCCACGTATTCCGCCGAACCGCCGAAGATCGCGTTGGCCACCGCATAGGCCAGGCCCACGCCGAGGGCGCGCACTTGTGGCGGGAACATTTCGGCTTTCACCAGGCCGCTGATCGAGGTGTAGAAGCTCACGATGGCCAGGGCCAGGGTGATCAGCACAAAGGCCAGGAACGGGCTGCTGACGGTTTTCAGGCTGAGCAGGATCGGCACCGTGCACAACGTGCCCAGCGCGCCGAACCACAGCATCGAGTTACGGCGACCGATCTTGTCGGCCAGCATGCCGAACAGCGGCTGCATGCACATGTAGAGGAACAGCGCGCCGGTCATGATGTAGCTGGCAGTCTTGGCGTGCATCCCGGCGGTGTTCACCAGGTACTTCTGCATGTAGGTGGTAAAGGTGTAGAAAATCAGCGAGCCGCCGGCGGTGTAGCCGAGCACGGTGATAAACGCAGCCTTGTGGTCACGGAACAGCGCGGCGATGCTGCCGGCGTCCTTGTCCTGGCGGGTTTCCTTGCTGGTGGTTTCCTTGAGGGTGCGACGCAGCAGCAGGGAGATCACGGCTGCAACCGCGCCGATCACGAACGGAATCCGCCAGCCCCACGCCCGCAGTTCGTCTTCGCTGAGCAGTTGCTGCAGGATCACCACCACCAGCACTGCCAGCAGTTGCCCGCCGATCAACGTCACGTATTGGAACGAGGCAAAGAAGCCACGTTGACCCTTGAGCGCGACTTCACTCATGTAGGTCGCGGTGGTGCCGTATTCGCCGCCGACCGACAAGCCCTGGAACAACCGCGCCACCAGCAGCAACGCCGGCGCCCAGGCGCCGATGTCTTTGTAGGTGGGCAGGAAGGCGATCACCAGCGAGCCGGCGCACATCATCAGCACCGAGATCATCATCGAATTCTTGCGACCATGCTTGTCGGCCACCCGGCCAAATAGCCAGCCGCCGATAGGTCGCATCAGGAAGCCGGCGGCAAAGACGCCAGCGGTGTTGAGCAGTTGGACCGTGGGGTCGTCCGACGGAAAAAACGCCGGGGCGAAGTAGATGGCGCAGAAGGCATAGACGTAGAAGTCGAACCATTCGACGAGGTTGCCGGAAGACGCACCGACGATCGCAAAAATCCGTTTGCTGCGTTCTTCTCCGGTGTAGTGGCTGGTTTTTGTTGTCATGTTTTTTTCACTCAGTGGGAACGGTTATAGCCTAGACATACTTTGCAACAACCATGTTCCGCAAGCAGACTTTTGCACAGCAGTTGCCTGAACCGGCCTCATCGCCGGCAAGCCCGGCTCCCACATGTGGAAAGCATCCCCCTGTGGGAGCTGGCTTGCCGGCGAAAAATCTTCAGCCAACTCAATAATCAAAAAACACAGTCTCTTCGTCTGTGCCTTGCAAAATTACATTCCACTGATACACACCCGCCGCATCCGCCTTGGCGATCAGCGTGCGCCGCCGCTCCTGGGGCACACACGCCAGCAGCGCGTCATCCCCATTCAGCGCCTCGCCGTCAAAGTAAATCCGCGTCAGCAGGTGCTTCACCAGCCCACGCGCGAATACCAGCACCACCAGGTGCGGCGCCTGGGTAGTGCCCTTCAAGCCCGGAACGGCACCTGGCTTGATGGTGGTAAAACGAAACCGCCCTTCGGCATCCACCGGCACCCGGCCAAAGCCTTCAAAGTTGGGGTCGACAGCCTTGTCCTGCTCATCCTCGGGATGGTCGTACTTGCCGGCGGCATTCGCCTGCCAGACTTCCAGCATGGCGTCGTTGACGACATCGCCGTTGCCATCCACCACCTGCCCGCTGATCGCCACGCGCTCGCCGAGGGTGGCGGGCACGGTGAGGTCTTCGCGGTTCAGCCAGGTCAGGCCGATGTGGTAATACGGCCCGACGGTGTGGGACGTGGTCGCAGTGAGTGTCATCTCATTTCTCCATCGGCGTGGCGTCGCGGCCGCGCAGGACGATGTCCCAGCGGTAGCCGAGGGCATAGGAAGGAATGGTTTTTTCCAGGTCGAAGCGGGCGATCAGGCGCTGCTTGGCCGAGGTGTCCGGCACGCAGTTGTAGATCGGGTCGTACTCCAGCAGCGGGTCGCCGGGGAAATACATCTGTGTGACCAGGCGCGTCAGCACGCTCGGGCCGAACAGTGAAAAGTGGATATGCGCCGGGCGCCACGCATTGTGGTGGTTGCCCCACGGGTAGGCGCCGGGCTTGATGGTCTGGAACTGGTACCAGCCCTCGGCGTCGGTGACGGTGCGCCCGGTGCCCGTGAAGTTCGGGTCCAGCGGCGCGTCGTGCAGGTCGCGCTTGTGGTTGTAGCGACCGGCGGCGTTGGCCTGCCAGATCTCCACGAGGATGCCCGGCACCGGTTGGCCGTTTTCATCCAGCACACGCCCGTGAATGATGATGCGCTCACCGAGCGGTTCGCCGGCGTGCTGGCCGGTGAGGTCGTTGTCCTGCGCATTGACGCGCTCGGCGCCGATGGTCGGGCCGGTGATTTCCGACAACGAATGGGGCAGAAACACCAAGGGCTTGGACGGCGAACGCAGGTTCGTCGACTGGTAGGCCGGGTGCAGGTAATCAGGTTGAGTGCCCGCTTGCGGGCGCCGGTAACCGGGCTTGTCACTCATGGACCAATCCTCTCTTATTAGACGCGTTCAATCGCCAGGGCCAGGCCTTGGCCGACGCCGACACACATCGTCGCCAGGCCTTTGCTGCCGCCGGTTTTTTCCAGTTGATGCAGTGCCGTCAACACCAGCCGCGCACCGCTCATGCCCAGCGGGTGGCCGAGGGCGATGGCGCCGCCGTTCGGGTTGACCTGCGGCGCGTCGTCGGCAATCCCCAATTCACGCAGCACGGCCAGGCCTTGGCTGGCGAAGGCTTCGTTGAGTTCGATCACGTCGAAGTCGCTGACCGCCAGGCCCAGGCGCTCCACCAGCTTGCGCACCGCCGGCACCGGGCCGATGCCCATCACGCGTGGTGCCACGCCGGCACTCGCCATGCCGAGCACCCGGGCGCGGGCCGTGAGGCCGTGTTTTTTCACGGCGTCGGCGGAGGCCAGGATCAGCGCTGCCGCGCCATCGTTCACGCCCGAGGCATTGCCGGCGGTGACGGTCTTGTCCGGGCCGTTGACCGGCTTGAGTTTGGCCAGGGCATCGAGGGTGGTGTCCCGTGGGTGTTCATCGTGCTCCACCACGGTCTCGCCTTTTTTGTGCGCAACGCGTACCGGCACGATTTCCTCGGCGAAGTACCCGGCAGCCTGGGCGGCGGCCGTGCGTTGCTGGCTACGCAGGGCGAACGCGTCCTGGTCGGCGCGGGACACGTTGAAGTCGTCGGCGACGTTGTCGGCGGTCTGCGGCATTGCATCCACGCCGTACTGGGCTTTCATCAACGGGTTGATAAAACGCCAGCCGATGGTGGTGTCTTCCAGCTTCATGTTGCGGGAAAACGCCGCGTCGGCCTTGCCCATCACAAACGGTGCACGGGACATCGACTCGACGCCCCCGGCAATCGCCAACTCCATTTCACCGCTGGCGATTGCACGGAACGCTGTGCCGATAGCATCCATGCCCGAGGCACACAGGCGGTTCAGGGTCACGCCAGGGATGCTTTCCGGCAGGCCCGCCAGCAGCAGGGCCATGCGCGCGACGTTGCGATTGTCTTCACCGGCCTGGTTGGCGCAGCCGAGGAAGACTTCGTCGACCGCGTTCCAGTCCACCGAAGGGTTGCGCTCGATCAGGGCCTTGATCGGCAACGCGGCGAGGTCATCGGCGCGCACGGTAGACAGGCCACCGCCGAAACGGCCGATGGGGGTACGAATGGCGTCACAGATAAATACTTCGCGCATCAGGCTTCTCCGGGGGCTTGGCCATGGGCGGCGGCGGTAAGTGCTTCAAGGTCACGCAAGGCGCTCAACTCGACGTCGGTGGGTTCCTCGGTGGTGCTGACCTGGTCGGCAAATCGAATCGCCCAACCGGTGGCGGCCACGACTTGTTCGCGGGTCACGCCAGGGTGCAGCGCGGTGACCACAAATTCATGGGTGCCCGCTTCCGGCTCCATGATGCACAGGTCGGTAATGATCCCTACAGGCCCAGCCCCTGGCAGGCCCAGGCGTTTGCGTGAATCGCCGCCTTCGCCGTGGCCGACCGAGGTGATGAAGTCCAGCTTGTCGACAAACGAACGCGACGACTGCTTGAGGATGATCAGCACGCTCTTGGCCGAACCTGCGATCTCCGGTGCGCCGCCGGCCCCCGGCAGCCGCACCTTGGGCTGGTGGTAATCGCCCACCACGGTGGTGTTGATGTTGCCAAAGCGGTCGACCTGGGCGGCGCCGAGAAAGCCGACGTCGATACGCCCGCCCTGCAGCCAGTAACGAAAGATCTCACCGGTCGGCACCACCGTGTCGGCGGTCTCCGCCAGCTCGCCATCACCGATCGACAGCGGCAACACCGAAGGCTTGGCGCCAATCGGGCCGGACTCGTAGATCAGCACCACGTCGGGCGATGAGGTCAGGCGCGCCAGGTTGGCGGCCTTGGACGGCAGGCCGATGCCCACAAAGCAGACGGAGCCGTTCTTGAGGCGACGCGCGGCGGCGACGGTCATCATTTCATTGGTCGAGTAAGCCATTACTTGGCCTCCTGCACGGTGGCCAGCTTGGCCTGGAATTCACTGAAGTCGGCAGTGCCGTGGATGTATTCGTCGATCCAGGCGGTAAACGTCGCACGGTCGCGGGCAATCGGGTCCCACGCCTGATAGAAGCGGTTATCACGCTCGTTGTAACCATGCGCGTAGGAAGGATGTGCGCCGCCAGGCACATGGCACACCGCAGTCAGTGCCCACGTCGGCAACACGCAGCTGTTCATCGGCGCGTTGAGGTCATCGACAATTTCCTCGACGGTGACGATGCAGCGCTTGGCCGCCAGGGCCGCTTCCTTCTGCACCCCAAGAATGCCCCAGAGCAGCACGTTGCCCTTGCGGTCGGCCTTCTGTGCATGGATCACGGTGATGTCCGGGCGCACTGACGGCACCGCCGCCAGCACTTCGCCGGTGAACGGGCAGGTCACGGTCTTGATCAGCGGGTTGACCTTGGGCAGGTCGGAACCGGCGTAGGCACGCAGTACCGCGAACGGCAGGCCCGAGGCACCGGCGACGTAGGCATTGGCCAGGTCGGCGTGGCTGTGTTCTTCGATTTCCAAGGGTTGCGGCCATTGCTTCTCGACCGCGTCACGCAGGCGGTGCAAGGAGCCCACGCCAGGGTTGCCGCCCCAAGAGAAAATCAACTTGCGCGCACAGCCGGCGCCGATCAACTGGTCGTAGATCAGGTCAGGCGTCATACGCACCAGCGTCAGGTCTTTCTTGCCCTGACGAATGATTTCATGACCCGCTGCCGTAGGGATCAGGTGGGTGAAGCCTTCCAGTGCGACGGTATCGCCGTCGTTCACGAATTGCTTCACCGCGTCGCGCAGCGCAAGAATTTCAGCCATGGGGTTCGGGCTCCCGGTGTGGATCGAAAAAGGCGCTGAGGTGGCGCCGAAGTGCTTGAAGATTAAGCCGGGTAAATGGGCCGAACAATCCGATAATCGACTCAGTGTTCGATTATCGAACGGATTGTTGTCTAGCTAATCTTCTTGCCGACACGCCATCAGAAGCGCCCCACTCCTGTAGGAGCGGGCTTGCCGGCGACCGCATCACCGCGCTCAATGATTGACCGAGGCGCCCGCATTGCCGGCAAGCCCACCCCTGCAACGGCGTGTCAGGTGGCGTCGGCGTGGCTGACCATGCCTTTGATGACCACGGCTGCCGTAGCCAGCGCCGCCGGGATTACCAGCGCGGTCAGCACCTGCTCGAAGTTCCAGCCCAGGCCCAGCAAGGTGGCGCCCATCCACGCGCCGAGAATCGCACCGAAGCGGCCGATGCCGAGCATCCACGACACACCGGTGGCACGCCCCTGCGTCGGGTAGAAACGGGCCGCCAGGGACGGCATCGCCGATTGCGCGCCGTTGACGCACATCCCGGCGATCAGCACCAAAGTCGCCAATAAAGTGATATTGCCCAGGCTCTGCCCCACCGCGTAGGCAAACACCCCGGCCAACAGGTAGAAAGTGCCGATAACCTTGTGGGGGTTGAACCGGTCCATCGCCCACCCTACCCCGACTGCACTCAACACGCCGCCAAACTGGAACAACGCGCCGATAAACGCGGCCTGCTCCAGGCTGGCGCCGCTGTCACGCATCAGGGTCGGCAACCAGCTGGTCAGCAGGTACACGATCACCAGGCCCATGAAGTAGGTCAGCCATAGCAGCAAGGTGCCGGCGCTGTAAGTGCCGGAGAAGATCACCGCAAACACGTTGCGCGCCTTGACGGTTTTCTGCTCCGGCACGCTGAAGTGGGTAGCCTGGGCGACGATGGTCGGCTCGATGGGTGACAGGGTTTTGCGCACCTTGTCGGTCCCACGGTTGCGCACCACCAGGTAGCGCGCCGACTCGGGCAACCACAGCACCAACACCCCCACAAGAATCAGTGGCAGGATGCCGCCGATCATCAACAACGCGTGCCAGCCAAACGCCGGGATCAGCTTGGCCGAGATAAACCCGCCACCCGCCATGCCAAGGTTGAAGCCGCAGAACATGCTGGTCACCAGCAGCGATTTGTGGCGTTCGGGGGTGTACTCCGACAGCAGCGTCGTCGCGTTCGGCATGCCGGCGCCCAGGCCCAGCCCGGTAAGGAAACGCAGCACCAGTAATTGGTCGACATTGCTGCTGTAGGCCGAGGCCAGGCTGAATGCGCCAAACACCAACACCGCGCCGACCAGCACGACCTTGCGCCCGAACCGGTCAGCCAGCGGCCCCGATCCCAGGGCACCGAAGACCATGCCGATCAACGCGGCGCTCATCACCGGGCCGAGGCTGGCGCGATCAATGCCCCAATCCTGGGACAGCGCGGGCGCGATAAAGCCCATGGCCGCGGTATCGAGGCCATCGAGGAATACGATGAGGAAACACAGAATGACCACGCGCCACTGATAGCGTGAGAGCGGCTGGGCGTTGATAAAGGACTGGACGTCCAGCGTGGTACCGACAGAAGGCTGATTCATTATTTTTATTCCACACCGATGGCGGGCTGACGGCCTGGGGTCGTCGTTATTATTGGGCGGCGCTCAGAGCGCTGCCGCACAGTAATAAGCCAGGGGAAACATCGTCAATTGATCAAACCGGGATCTGTGCGGTCACCGAACAGTTAGGCAAACAGCTGCGCGCTCAGATCCCGACTCGCACTCAGCATGCTCGGCAGAAACCGCTGCTCCAGCTCGCTGCGGCTGACCCGCCCGGCGTGGGTACTGACATTGAGCGCAGCCAGCACCTGGCCGGACGCGTCATACACCGGCACGGCGATGGAGCGCAGGCCTTGCTCCAATTCCTGATCGACGATGCACCAACCCTGCTGACGCACTTGTTGCAGGCATTCGAACAAGGCTTCGGGGGTGGTCAGCGTACGGCTGGTCTTGGTTTGCAGGTCGGCGTGGTCGAGGTAATCCTGCAGGGAGGCATCGTCCAGCGCCGCCAGCAGGATGCGGCCCATGGAGGTGCAATAGGCCGGCAAGCGCCCGCCCACCGACAAGTCCACCGAGATGAGGCGCTGGGTGGTGGCCGAACGCGCGATGTAGAGGATGTCGTCACCTTCCAGGGTGGCCATGTTGCAGGCTTCATGGAGCTGCTCGCTCATGCGATCCAGGTAAGGCTGGGCCGACACTGCCAGTGGCGTGGATGACAGGTAGGCATGGCCGAGGGTCAGGACCTTGGGCAGCAGCGAATAGGTGCGCCCGTCGGTGGTGGCGTAGCCCAGCTTGATCAATGTGTGCAGGCAACGGCGCACGGCGGCGCGGGGGATTTCCGTACGATGGCTGATCTGGGCGATGGTGAGGTGACGCTTGCGTTCCTGGAACGCCTGCACCACGGCTAGGCCACGGGCCAGGGAGGTCATGAAGTCCGGATCACCGGTAAAGGCCTGGATACGCTTGGCCGGTGAGGCAACGATCGGCGGCGCCACTGAGGCGAAAGCGTTGCGCAATTGATCGTTCATGTCGGGATCCTTTCTCTTATTGTCAACCGCAAGGGAGGTTTGGCTGCTATTACAAGCCGCGCCGGCCGGGATGCACAAGGCACGACCGGGAACATTGGGCGATTATCGGACGCTCATTCGATAATCGCAATTTTGCATGACCGAGGACGGGGCCGCCTGCCAATCAACTAAAGTTAAGGCGGTGTTTTAACGTCCGAAGTGGGGTGGATTTTATGACGCCAACATTTATGCAAACACTGACGCGCTCGTGTAACAAAACGCTCACACAAAGTTGACGCTTTTTAACTTTATGCCGATAGTGTTATTCAAATGCGCCGCTATAATGCACCCTGTATGCAGGTCCGCCCGGTTTCACTGTCGGGACGGGAGCTGGCCAGATGATGCAGATGCCGTGCATTGTTGATCGCAACTACCTGCCTCGAATGTCAGCATTAATCCAAGGCCGTTCGTGCCTGTTTCAAGTTCAACGCTGCAACGGTTTAACTTGAAAGAGCCCGAGGGCGACATTCAGGCACCGTGCTGCAATGTAATTACTCAACTCAATTAGGTAACGATGTGACGAAAGACGAACTGCGCGCGGAACTTGAGCGCCAGGAGCAACGTTACAAGGACGTTTACGGCGGGGAAATCACCACCTACGCCGCCCAGCCTGAACCTGAACGCAAACCATGGCGCAAACGAGCCAGCCTGCTCGACCAGGCATTTGCCCAGGAAATCCAAAAGATTGAACAGGAACTCAAAACCGAAGAGCCATAAGCGCTTCGGTTTGAGCCACAGGTGCGCCAGGCTGCTGGCACATAGCTAGCAGCCGGCTATCTGGCATCCCACTACCGCGAGCGAAATTTCATACAAATGTTTCAGGCATGCGGTTTTTGCCAAAAAACCCTGCCCCTGGCACCCTCCGCGTTATAAATCAAAGACTTGCCAACCCCCCGAAAACCCTGGGATGGGCGCCTTTTGCCGCGGGTTTTTCAATGAAGATTGTTACCGATGAGCAGCTAGTGCATCGATTACTGAGGTTTTCTGGCATAATCGCGCCCCCTTACGACCGGGTCAGAAAACCTTCATGATCGATTTATTCAGCGGACTGGATGCTTGGGTTCTAGTGAGCCTGTTGCTCGCCCTGGCCTTTGTCCTCGCCTTCGAGTTCATCAATGGCTTTCATGACACCGCTAACGCGGTGGCCACAGTCATCTATACCAAAGCCATGCCGCCGCACCTGGCCGTGTTCTTCTCCGGGGTGTTCAACTTCCTCGGCGTGTTGCTCGGTGGTGTCGGTGTCGCCTACGCCATCGTGCACTTGCTGCCGGTGGAGTTGCTGATCAATGTGAATACCGGCCATGGCCTGGCAATGGTCTTCTCTTTATTGGCGGCGGCGATCACCTGGAACCTGGGCACCTGGTACTTCGGGATCCCCGCTTCCAGCTCCCACACCCTGATCGGCTCGATCCTCGGTGTCGGCCTGGCCAACGCGCTGATCAACGACATCCCCTTGGCTGACGGTGTGAACTGGCAGAAAGCGATCGATATCGGCGCATCCCTGGTGTTCTCGCCGATGGCCGGTTTCCTCGTTGCCGCCCTGGTGCTGATCGCGCTGAAGTGGTGGCGTCCGCTGTCGAAGATGCACAAGACCCCGGACCAGCGTCGCAAGCTCGACGACAAGAAACACCCGCCGTTCTGGAACCGCCTGGTGCTGGTGATTTCTGCCATGGCCGTAAGCTTCGTGCACGGTTCCAACGATGGCCAGAAAGGCATCGGCCTGATCATGCTGGTGCTGATCGGCATCGTGCCGGCGCAATTCGTTCTCGACCTCGGTAGCACCACTTACCAGATCGAACGTACCCGCGACGCGACGGTGCATTTGAGTCAGTTCTACCAGCGCAATCAAGACACCCTCGGCGAGTTCCTGGCCCTGGGTAAAAGCGTGCAGAACGACCTTCCTGGCAAGTTCCAGTGCAATCCGCAGCAGACCGAGCCGACCATCAACGCGCTGGTCAACACCTTGAAAGGTGTCTCCGACTACCATTCGTTGACTGCCGATCACCGCATTGAAGTACGCCGGTATTTGCTCTGCCTGGACGACACCGCGAAGAAAGTCGGCAAGCTGCCGAATCTGTCGGCACGTGACAAGGCCGACCTCGACAAGCTGCGCAAAGACCTGACCGCTACCACCGAATACGCACCGTTCTGGGTGATCCTCGCAGTCGCACTGGCCCTGGGCCTGGGCACCATGGTGGGTTGGAAGCGTGTGGTACTGACCATCGGCGAGAAGATCGGCAAGCAGGGCATGACCTATGCCCAGGGCATGTCGGCGCAGATCACCACCGCCAGCATGATTGGCCTGGCCAACATCTTCAGTCTGCCGGTGTCGACCACCCACGTGCTGTCGTCGGGTGTGGCGGGGACCATGGTCGCGAACAAGAGCGGGCTGCAGGGCGGCACCGTCAAGACCATCCTGATGGCTTGGGTGTTGACCTTGCCGGCGACTGTGGGCCTTTCGGCCGGGTTGTTCTGGTTGGCTTCCAAGGCGCTGGGTAGCTGATAGGCTGCCCTCGGAAAAAAAGGCGTGATCCTTGATTGGGATCGCGCTTTTTTTTGTCTTGTGATAAGCCCCCGTGGATCAAGATCTAGCACGGCGCCCCAAAACCCGACCCGATTGGTGCAGGAGAATGCGCTCAACTGTGGGAGCTGGCTTGCCTGCGAAGGCATCGACTGGGTCTCACTGGAAGACCGAGTTGCCTGCATCGCAGGCAAGCCAGCTCCCACACAAAAGCGCGCACGCTTTGGGCCTACTCACACAGCAACCCAAAAGCCGACCGCAGTGGTGCGGGGGAACACGGTCAACTGTGGGAGCTGGCTTGCCTGCGAAGGCATCGACTGAGTCTCACTGGAAGACCGAGTTGTCTGCATCGCAGGCAAGCCAGCTCCCACACAAAAGCGCGCACGCTTTGGGCCTACTCACACAGCAACCCAAAAGCCGACCGCAGTGGTGCGGGGGAACACGGTCAACTGTGGGAGCTGGCTTGCCTGCGAAGGCATCGACTGGGTCTCACTGGAAGACCGAGTTGTCTGCATCGCAGGCAAGCCAGCCCCCACACAGAAGCGCGCACGCTTTGGGCCTACTCACACAGCAACCCAAAAGCCGGCCGCAGTGGTGCGGGAGAATGCGCTCAACTGTGGGAGCTGGCTTGCCTGCGAAGGCATCGACTGGGTCTCACTGGAAGACCGAGTTGTCTGCATCGCAGGCAAGCCAGCCCCCACACAAAAGCTAATCTGCAATAAGCGCGGGGTCCATTTCAGCCATTCCCGCAATAGTGGGCATGCAAAAAAACAAACAAAAAAAAGGGCGACCGAAGTCGCCCAAAATGCCTTGCGTGCTCATGTAATCCAGAAAGACTTACGGTTCTTTACGCTTATTAGCGTCCTTCCAGATAAAAATCCCAAACCCTACAAAAAACAGCACCATGAGGCTGACAGTCAGCACCCCGGCAAATACCACATTATCGATAAACATGACCGGCCTCCTGCACTTGCCCTGTTGCGATAGGGCTAAGTTAATGGAGAAGGCGGATTGGAAAATTGACGAGGATCAATGTCGCCCGCGACGGGGCGTAAAGAAGGGCAATAACTGACCTGCATCAACGGATGCAGGTTGTTTCAACGCTTTTTCGGTTTGTTCTTCGGTTTTTTCTTGGCTTTTCCCAGCGGCATGGCCTGCTCAAACGCTTGGCGCACTTCATTCAGGCGCTTGTCATTGAGGTCATGCACACGCTTGGCACGTTCGGCATTCAGGTCGATCAGCTTGTCGTCATCACTCATGGCTTGGCTTACGTTGTGGCGGGAATGACTCAATAATGCGGCCTTGCCTGCGTTGCGGCAAATACCCTGGAGAAATTTCCCGCCGCACTCACATTCACTCGCTTATTTATCGCGCTCAAAGGTAATGATGGAGCGTGTAGTGCCCGGCCAATTCGGCATCTCTCGCCAAGGCGTCAGTACTTCCAACGTGTCCCCCTTGACCTCAAAATCCCTGCACTGCTCGGTACCGACCCAATCCGGGTTCCAGGCGGCCTCTACCTGTGTGCACCATCGGTTGCCCTCGATCCGCTCGATACCGGTATAGGCCACCAGCGTATTCAGCAACATCGCCTTTTGCGCGTCCGTTGATCCCGCTTTTCTTCCCTCACCCGTCAGCACAAAAGCCACTCGGTGATCTGCGGTAAAAATGACGCGCCCGGAAGGATGGCTTCCCATCGCAGGAATCCGCTCAAGGGTAGCCTGGGACTCAACCTGATAACCGACCAGTCGCCATGCCCCCACCAACGGTGACTCATTTGCCAGTACCGTCCCGCAAAGTGCCGTCGTAATAGTCACCCCAAACAACCACTTTTTTACATACCTGTGCATCGTTGCATCACCTCAATAATGAGGCGTGAATTCTTCAGAATAATTGTGGAAGTCTATGTAAGACAAATCCCAAGCCAATGCCATGCAGGCCTGGCGATCAAAATCGACAGCAAAACAACGGGCGACAAATTACACCGCCATCGCCCAGAATCAGCACTTTTACACTCTACGCAAGAGGCGCACTCAGGTGGCACTGCACAAGGACCTTCCCCCACTTCTGGCCCTGCGCGCCTTTGAGGCCGTGGCCCGGCATTTGAGTTTTATCAAGGCCGCCGCCGAGCTGTCGGTGACCCAGAGCGCCCTCAGCCATCAGGTGCAAAAGCTCGAACAGCACTTGGGCAAACCGTTGTTTATCCGTCGCACCCGCGCGATCGATCTGACCACGGACGGCCAACAGTACTACGACGAAATCCGCCCGGCCCTCGACGCCATCGCCGCCGCGACCCGCACCCAAAAAACAGCGCCCAGCAGCACCGTGCTGCGTGTCGGCCTGCTCGCCTCCTTTGCCACGCTGTGGCTGGCACCGCGCCTGGCCGGGTTTCTCAATCGCTACCCGCATATCCAGGTGGAGCTGTTACCGGCGATTCAACTGGCGGACGTGGCCGGCGCCGAGGTCGACCTGGCGATTCGCTATGGCAAGGGCGACTGGCCCGACGTGCAGGCCACGCGGCTGATGCCGGAAGTCATCTCCCCGGTGTGCAGCCCGACATTCAAAGCGATGCATGACAGCCCACTGCTGATGGCCACCTCGCACCGCCCCTTCGAATGGACGGATTGGTCTGCGCACTACCACGTCGATCTCGACCGCCACCCGCGCGTGATGCTGCATGACTACAACATCGTGGTCGAAGCGGCCGTGGCCGGCCAAGGCATCGCCATGGGCCGTCATCGCCTGATCCAGCGCAGGCTCCAGGACGGCAGCCTGGTGGAAGCCTTCGACTGGCCGCCATATCACAGCGACATCGGCTATTGGCTGATCGCGCCGCCCGGCCCGGCCGGTGACGCCGCCGCGTGCTTCAGCGAATGGCTGCTGGAAGCCTGCCGCGACGCGTGAGTTTTTTCGATACGTCGGGTGAGATCTATCCGTTTGTCGCCGCCCTCCTCGGCCAACATGCTGGCACCTCTTAACCCAGGAGGATGGATCATGAGCGACTCCCTGCGCCAACGCGTGCAAGCCCTCGGCCTGACGCTGCCGACCCCGAGCCAACCGGCGGCCAACTACATCAACTATGTGATCAGCCAGAACCAGCTGTTCGTCTCCGGGCAAATCCCGATGGTCGATGGCAAGCCCGCCTACGTCGGCCGCCTGGGCGAATCCCTCAGCGATGAAGAAGGCGCCCAGGCAGCCGAGCTGGCGGCGCTGGGCCTGTTGGGACAATTAAGCCATGCGCTGGGTGATGACCTGTCGCGCCTGGTGCGCATTTTGCGCCTGGGTGTATTCATTGCCAGCAGCGGCGATTTCCAGCGCCAAAGCGGGGTTGCCAACGGCGCCTCGAACCTGCTGGTCAATGCCCTCGGCGAAAAAGGTCGGCATGTGCGCACCGCCGTTGGCGTTTCCAGCCTGCCGGCCGGCGTGGCCGTGGAGGTTGACGCGATTTTCGAGCTGCAACCGTGAGCCCGCTCGACGTCCAGCAATTGCGCGACAGCACGCCCGGCTGCCAGTCGGGCATCGTGCATTTCAATCACGCCGGTGCCTCGCTGCCAAGCCAGGCGACCCTCGATGCGATTATCGATCAACTGCACCGCGAAGCCCGTGATGGCCCCATGGAAGCCGGCGAGCATGGCGCCGTGCTGGTGGAAAAAGCCCGCCGCGCCGCCGCGCAATTGCTCAACGCACCCGCCGCGTCGATCGCCTTCGCCAGCAGCGGTTCGGCCGCCTGGAGCCTGGCATTCCAGGCACTGGGGCCGTGGCAACCGGGCGATCGCATCCTGGTCGGCCGCCATGAATGGGGGGGCAACCTCGCCAGCATGGACCTGGCGGTGCAGGCCGGCGCGCGCGTGGAAGTCATCCCTTGCGATGCCTCCGGCGCGGTCTGCCCGCTGGCGCTGGAGTCGATGATCGACGCGCACGTCAAGCTGATCGACCTGACCTGGCTGCCGGCCAACGGTGGCCTGATCAACCCCGCCGAGGCCATCGGCGCCGTGGCCCGACGTCATGGCATTGCCTATTTCATCGACGCCGGCCAAGCCGTCGGCCAGGTGCCGGTGGACGTGCAGGCGCTGCAGTGCGATGTGCTCAAGTCCGCCGGGCGCAAGCACCTGCGCGGGCCGCGTGGCACCGCGCTGCTGTATGTGCGCCCGGACTTTTTGCCGCACCTGAATCCGGCCCAGCGCGATGTGTTTTCGGCGCCGTGGAGCGCAGACGGTTTCGACCTGCGCAACGACGCCCGGCGCTTCGAAACCAGCGAAGTGTCGTTTGCCTTGTTGGCGGGACTGGGCAACGCGTTGCAGGAGATGAATCGACTGGGGCTTGAGCAAGTGTGGGAACAGATCGCACACACCAGTGGGCGAATTCGCCAGGCCTTGCGTCAGATGCCGGGTATTTCCCTGCATGACCTGGGCACTGCGCAATCAGGGCTGATCGCCTTTAACCTGGACGGCTGGGACGCTTTCGAACTCAAGCGCCGCCTGGCCCTGAAGCGCATCAATATCGGTGCCAATGGCGTAGCCTACACGCCGTTGGACATGCAGGCGCGCGGGCTGACCAGCATCGCGCGGATCTCCGTCAGCCCGCTCAACAACGACGACGACATCGCGCAGTTGATGGCGGCATTGCAGGCGTTGCGCGACTAGACCTCGACGTCCACCCACAAGCCCTGGCGCGGCGCATCTTCGATCAGCGGCGCCACCGGCACGGTGTTGTCGGCATTGAGCAGGTCGCCGGGAATCGCCAGGTGCTGCTCCGGGTCTTCGTCGGCTTCGCGCCGGCGTTTTTGCTGCTCTTGCTGGCGGCGTTGCTCTTCACGCAGCAGAAAGGTCGACTGCTCGGCATCGCCCTTTTTAAGGTCGATCGTGCTTTCGTTGGAGCCCGCTTGTACTGGCACCACGGGCGGGATATCCGGCTTCTGGCGTACCGGGTCGAGTTGCGAAGTGACCGGCACAACGCTGACGGGCAGCATGGGTGGCAGCATAATAGTTATTCTCCTGATCAACAGGCTGTCGGCGGGCCGCGTGGCGACTTGAGAACGCACTCGCCAAGCTGTGACCCAGTCGACACTCGCAAGTGCCTGCCACCCGTCGATTCGGCTTCCGGACACTGCCGCAAACGGAGTAGTTTTTGTCAGAGTCCTTGGGCGTGGGGCCTTGTTCCGTTAACATAGTCGGCTTTTTCACGGCGGGAGTCAGGCAGCATGGCGCAGCAGTATCAACCGGGGCAACGCTGGATTAGTGACAGCGAAGCAGAGCTGGGGTTAGGCACCGTTCTGGCACAGGACGGCCGCTTGTTGACCGTGCTCTATCCGGCCACTGGCGACACCCGCCAGTATGCGCTACGGAATGCGCCCCTCACTCGCGTGAGGTTCTCGCCGGGTGACTCCATCACCCATTTCGAAGGCTGGAAAATGACCGTGCAGGAAGTCGACGACGTCGATGGCCTGCTGGTGTATCACGGCCTCAATGGGCAGAACGAGCAGGTCACCCTGCCGGAAACCCAACTCTCCAACTTCATCCAGTTCCGCCTGGCCAGCGACCGTCTGTTCGCCGGGCAGATCGACCCGCTGGCCTGGTTCTCGCTGCGCTACCACACCCTGGAGCACACCAGCCGCCAACTGCAGTCTTCGCTGTGGGGCCTGGGCGGCGTGCGTGCGCAACCAATTGCGCACCAACTGCACATCGCCCGTGAAGTCGCTGACCGTATCGCGCCACGGGTATTGCTGGCGGACGAAGTGGGCCTGGGCAAGACCATCGAAGCCGGCCTGGTGATCCATCGCCAGCTGCTCTCGGGTCGCGCCAACCGTGTGCTGATCCTGGTGCCGGAAAACCTCCAGCACCAGTGGCTGGTAGAGATGCGCCGCCGCTTCAACCTGCAGGTTGCGCTGTTCGACGAAGAACGTTTCATCGAGAGCGATGCGACCAACCCGTTCGAAGACACCCAGCTGGCGCTGGTCGCCCTGGAGTGGCTGGTGGACGACGAGAAGGCTCAGGACGCGCTGTTCGCAGCCGGTTGGGACCTGCTGGTCGTCGACGAAGCCCACCACCTGGTGTGGCATGAAGACAAGGCCAGCGCCGAGTACGCGCTGGTCGAGCAACTGGCCGAGGTCATCCCGGGCGTGCTGCTGCTCACCGCGACCCCGGAACAGCTGGGCCAGGACAGCCACTTCGCGCGTCTGCGCCTGCTCGACCCGAACCGCTTCCACGACCTGCAAGCCTTCCGTGCCGAGAGCGAGAACTATCGCCCGGTGGCCGAAGCCGTGCAGGAGCTGTTGGATAAAGGCCGCCTGTCGCCTGCCGCACACCAGACCATCCAGGGTTTCCTCGGTAACGAAGGTGAAGCGCTGCTGACCGCCGTCAACGATGGCGACACCGAAGCCAGCGCGCGCCTGGTGCGCGAGCTGCTCGACCGCCATGGCACCGGCCGCGTACTGTTTCGCAACACCCGCGCCGCTGTGCAAGGCTTCCCGGAGCGCAAGCTGCACGCCTACCCGCTGCCGAACCCGGACGAATACCTCGAATTGCCGCTGGGCGAGCACGCCGAGTTGTACCCGGAAGTCAGCTTCCAGTCGCAGCCAGACATCGAAGAAGAAAACCGCTGGTGGCGCTTCGACCCACGGGTCGAGTGGCTGATCGACCAGCTGAAAATGCTCAAGCGCACCAAGGTCCTGGTGATCTGCGCGCACGCCGAAACCGCGATGGACCTGGAAGACGCGCTGCGCGTGCGCTCCGGCATCCCGGCCACGGTGTTCCACGAGGGCATGAACATCCTCGAGCGTGACCGTGCCGCCGCCTACTTCGCTGATGAAGAGTTCGGCGCACAAGTGCTGATCTGCTCGGAAATCGGCAGTGAAGGTCGCAACTTCCAGTTCTCCCACCACCTGGTGCTGTTCGACCTGCCGTCGCACCCCGACCTGCTGGAACAACGGATCGGACGTCTGGACCGGATCGGCCAGAAACATGTGATCGAACTGCACGTGCCCTACCTGGAAACCAGCCCGCAAGAGCGCCTGTTCCAGTGGTACAACGAAGCGCTGAACGCCTTCCTCAACACCTGTCCGACCGGCAATGCCTTGCAGCACCAGTTCGGCCCGCGCCTGCTGCCGCTGCTGGAAAACGCCGACGATGGCGAATGGCAAGCCCTGATCGACGAGGCCCGTGCCGAGCGCGAGCGCCTGGAGCAGGAACTGCACACCGGTCGCGACCGTTTGCTGGAGCTCAACTCCGGCGGTGCGGGTGAAGGCGATGCACTGGTCGAGGCCATCCTTGAGCAAGACGACCAGTTCGCCCTGCCGATCTACATGGAAACCCTGTTCGACGCGTTCGGCATCGACAGCGAAGACCATTCGGAAAACGCGCTGATCCTCAAGCCCAGCGAAAAAATGCTCGACGCCAGCTTCCCCCTGGGCGACGACGAAGGCGTGACCATCACCTACGACCGCAACCAGGCGCTGTCGCGCGAAGACATGCAGTTCATCACCTGGGAACACCCGATGGTGCAGGGCGGCATGGACCTGGTGCTGTCCGGCTCGATGGGCAACACCGCCGTGGCGCTGATCAAGAACAAGGCGCTCAAGCCTGGCACCGTGTTGCTGGAGCTGCTCTACGTCAGCGAAGTGGTTGCCCCGCGCTCGCTGCAACTGGGCCGTTACCTGCCGCCGGCCGCCCTGCGCTGCCTGCTGGATGCGAACGGGAATGACCTGTCCAGCCGCGTGTCGTTTGAAACCCTGAACGACCAGCTGGAGAGCGTGCCACGGGCCAGCGCCAACAAGTTTATCCAGGCGCAGCGCGACCAGTTGACGCCACGGATCAACGCCGGTGAAGAGAAGATCACCCCACGCCACGCCGAACGTGTGGCCGAAGCCAAGCGCCGCCTGGCTGCAGACACTGACGAAGAGCTGTCGCGCCTGACGGCGCTGCAAGCGGTCAACCCGACCGTACGCGACAGCGAATTGGTGGCCCTGCGCCAACAACGCGAGCAAGGCCTGGCCATGCTCGACAAGGCAGCGCTGCGACTGGAAGCGATCCGGGTGTTGGTGGCGGGTTGATGACCGCCCTGCTCCGCTGAAAAAAGGCCCGCGCAATGCGGGCCTTTTTTATTCACT
>NZ_JANLOH010000103.1:0-46076 GCF_025466155.1 Pseudomonas sp. 13B_2.1_Bac1
TGGTTACTTTTGGGGCTTTTCCAAAAGTGACCCGCCGTAAGGGCGGAACCAATCTCAGCCATTACCCCAACAATCGATCCACCCACAAAAGTCAGCCATAAACAGCCCAGGTATCAACCACCCTACCCCCCCGAACCGCCAGCAAATCCCCAAACTGCAACAACACAAACTCACTCTGGGTCGGCCGCAAAAACACCTGATCCTCCACCCTCAAGCCCACCGCAGGCGAGCCATTGACCATCTCCTGGTTAGAGCTACGCCCAAACACCTCATTGCTCTGCAACCCCTGGGGCGATTCAAACTCCGCCATCCAGTTCCCGCCATAAATAAACAACGTCTCCCGCTGGTTCGGGTCCCACCACGAAAACAACCGCGACGCACCCTCCAGCGCCGGAATATCCACCGGGCCCGTGCTTTTCAACACCGGCGTGGCAATAAACGCCGCCGGCACATGCTCACTCAGCGATGGCAAATCGTAATGCGTAGGCTTGAGCAACGCCGTACCCACCGACACCTCGGTACTCAAGCGCTCCTGCTCATGAATGCGATAACTCGGACTGCCCGCCGTGTTCAGCGTCAACCCGTCGCGCCACAACCCGGGGAACTGCTGGCGAGTAAAATCCACCGCCCCGTTGTAGCGTTGCATCACCTGCTCGAACAACGCCTGGGGCGAGCCGAGGATACCCGGCACCCCCATGCCCACGAACGGGTCATAGCCCATGAAACCCGCAAAGACCAAGTGCTGCGGGTGCGCGCCGATCAGCGTGAGCATCTGCCCCAGCACCGCGTTGTCACGGATACCGCCGCGGTGCAGCCCCACATCCAGTTCGATATTCACCCGCAGACGCGTGCCCAGGCCCTGGGCCAGCTTCAGGTACTGCTGCAACCGCTCAGGCGTATCCAGCAGCCACTGCAGCTGCCGCGAGGGGTCGAACGGCCCTTTATGCGTTTGATAAAACAGCTCGGCCGAGCGCACCGGCAACGGCTTGCCCATCAGGATGTCGGCGTCGGGAAATACCTGCGCATCGTGATTCAGAAACGGCTGGTGAAACGACATCAACCGCTGAGTGCCAGCGCGCTTGGCGATATACGCCAGCAACCCCGGCGACGGCAGTGACTTCTCCACCAGCCGCAGCTGCTTGCCGCCGCGCTGCACCGACTGCATGACCACGTCGATGTTGTGATCCAGGCGGTCGAGGTCGATCAGCATCACCGGCCGCATCGGGCCATGGGCCTTCAACTCATTATTGAGGTTGCGAAAGTATTCGCTGTACGGCGCGCCGCGATCACTCGGACGCAGCAGCCAGGCACCCGCCGTAAATAAAGCCGCGGTGCCCAGCACAAAATGTCGGCGGTTCATCGGGCCACTCCCAGGATCGATTGCAGGTGCGCATTGAGGAATTTGCCGCTCGGGTCCAGCTCGCGGCGTACGCGGGTGAATTCATCCCAGCGCGGGTACAGCGGCTGCAGCGTGCGGGCATTGAGGGTATGCAACTTGCCCCAGTGCGGGCGCCCGGCGTATTTCCAGAAGATCGGCTCCACGGCGGCGAAGAAGTTGTGGTGGTCCATGGCGTAATGCTGGTGCACGGAGATCGAGCAACTGTCGCGGCCCTCGAACATGCTCAGGGGAATGTCATCCGCCTTGACGTAGCGGTACTCGATGGGAAACCAGGTGCGCAGGTCCTTGTCGTTGATCAGCTTGAGGATCTCGCGCAGGCACGCGGGGCCGTGTTCGGCGGGCACCGAATACTCCATCTCGTTGAAACGCACGTTGCGCACATTGGCGTAGACCTCGAACGACTCGGCCACCCGGTCCTCAAAACTGGCGAAAAAACGCAGGCTGTTGAGCAAGGTGCGACGCGTGTCCGGAAAGTCGCTGGCGTACTTGTCGAGCTTTTCGATGATCGACACGAATTCGTTGCCGCCCGCCTCGGCCGGGTCGATGGGCGGCGTCGGCGCATCGCCGGTTTCGTTGAGGGCGATGGACAGCGCGTAGTCGGAATGGGTCACCACGAGCATTTCCCAGTGCTGGTTCTCGCGGGTGTTCTTCTCGACGTCTTCCAGCAGCTCTTCGGTCCTGGCGATCCATTGGCGTTCGCGCAGGCGGTAAGGCGCGCGGTTCTGCGAGCGGATCCGGGTGGCCACGCCCAATGCGCCAAGGGAGACCCGGGCGGCGTTGAACACCTCGGCATGGCGCTGGGCGTCGCAGTCCAGGACCTCGCCCTGGGCGGTCACCAGTTGCAGCCCGGTGACGCAGCCGGAATACGAGGTAAAGCCGACGCCGGTGCCATGGGTCGAGGTGGAAATCGCGCCAGCCAGGGTCTGGTAGTCGATGTCCGCCATGTTCGGCAGCGCCTGGCCCACGGCCCTGAGCGCCGGGCCCATGCGCGACATCGGCGTGCCGGCGGCGAAGGTGGCTTGCAACGTGGCCGGGTCGTGGTCCAGCAGCCCGTTGAAATAACTCAACGACAGCAACGTGCCGTCGGTGGGCACCAGCGCACTGAAGGAATGCGCCGAGCCTACCGGACGGATCTGCCCCGGCGCCTGGCGAATCACCTGCACCAGTTCGTCCAGGTCCTTGGGGGCCAGCCGCGCCAAGGGCAGGCAGGTCTGCGCCCCCGACCAGTTGCGCCACGGAATCAGGCGCGGCGCCCGCGCCAACTGGGCGAGTGTCGGGCTACTCGCCAGTGCCATAAATGCCCCGGCGAGTGCCGAGCCTTGCAAGAGTTGCCGCCGTGAAAGCGTCATCCACCACCCCTTTTATTCTTGTTGGAGTTGAACACCGGCCATAAAGCTGATCAGCGCCACAAACTGCTCTTCGGAACACTGCATGCACAGGCCCATCGGCGGCATGCCGTTGTAGCCGTTGATGCTGTGGTCCAGCAGCGTGTCCACGCCCTGGGCCACACGCGGGCTCCATGCGGACTTGTCGCCGCTCAGCGGTGCGCCGGACGCCGGGTTGGCGTGGCACAGCTTGCAACTGCTGTCGTAGACCTGGGCCAGTGCCGGGTCGACGGGCATGGCAATCGCGGCCGTGGCACGTGCGGGGGGATGTTTGGGGGTGTCGTCACAGGCGGCAAGCAGGCCGGAGACGGCCAACAACAAGGCGATGCAACGCATGGCCAGCCTCTCTTTTTATAAGGTGGAAAGCGATTCCACACTAAGGCAGCGGCGGCGCGGCGTTGAGGGTTTTGCGGGACACAAAGGGGGGCATTAACGGACAGCCGGATGCGGGGCGTTGGCCTCCCTGCATCCGGCCGTGGGGCTTAGAACGCGATACCGACCTTGAAGCCGTATTCATCACGCTTGAGCTTGGTGTTGTCGGCCACTGCCGAGTCTTCGTCGAGCTTGTACTCGGTGCGGGTGTAGTACAGGCCCGCCATCACTGGCAGGTCGCCCTTCTGGTTCATCAGCAGGCTGACTTCGGCATACGGGTTGGTGCGGTCCTTGAGGTCGACGGTGTCGCTGCCGACGTCATCCACCTTGAGCTTGGCACGCCCGTCGAGGGTGCGGCGCGCACCGGCTTCGACACGCAGGGTCATGTCATCGAACTGGTGGTTGTAACCCAGCGCGGCCTTGGCGAACGGCGATTTGTTGGTGAGCTTGACGTCGTAGTCGTTGGTGTCCGGCTCGTAGCGGGTCCAGCTGTAGCCACCGCCCACGATCACGTCGACGAAGTTGCGCGCATCCAGCGCGGCACGCCAGCCGAGGTCCAGGTCGGCCTGGCCTTCCTTGAGTTTGTTGTCACTCTTTTCGCCGTATTTGGCCTCGATACCGGCCTGGTAGATAAACCCGGATTCGCCGGTCAGCTTGTTGCCGAAGGTGTAGAACAGGCCCGCTTCGGGCATGTGGTCCTTGTCGCTTTCGCTGCCGCCTTCGAGTTTGAAGTCGTTGTAGCTGCCCTGGATCCCGAAGGTCGAAATCGGGTCGGTGGATGGGGCCGCAAACACCACGGCAGGCGCGGCAACCAGTGCCAGTACCGAGGTGTTCTTGAGGAATTTTCCGAATAGCTTGGACATCGTTTTACATCTCCTTGTCTGGTGAGCAAATTATTCAGGAACCGGTTCGAACCCCCGCTCGCGCCAAAGGTTCGAATTAATTTGCTCGGTTTTGGAGGTAAAACGGTTCAGCGCAGGCTCTAGATCAATACTCTTACGCATCTGCCACTATTAAGCCATCAAGCGCCGGACGCAACATAGCCTCCTGCGGCAGACGAATACCAAAGGTCTCGCTGAGCAACGTCGACAGCTCATCCGCGCTCTCAAGCGTGCGCTTGTCACTTGGACGATCCAGGTAATGCACCGCGTAGTGGGCGTTGTTCAGGGTATGGCGTTTGCCCGCGGCCAGGCGCGCGACTTTGAGCTGGCCCACAAACGGCGATTGCGGGTGCGTGGAGACGTACCAGTTGCCGATTTCGTAGTCGATGGCCGCCTGCACTTGCAGGTCGAACACATACAAACCACGCCACTCCCCGCCCACCTGCGCCCACAAGGTGTAACTGCCCTGCCCGTCGAAGCTCAGCCGATAGGGTTCGTGGGCGGTGGCTTGCACCGCCTCGCTGTCCAGTTGCAACGGGCTGCTGGGCACCATGCCGCCGAAGCCGACATCGGTGATGTAGCGCACGCCGTCCAGGGTCACCAGGCTCAGGCGATGGGTGCGCGCGGTGTGCGCATCCGGCGGCCCGCCCATGACCACGCGGCCGGTGATGCCGCGCGCGTCGAAACCCAGCTCCTGCAACAACGCGAGGAACATCTGGTTGAGTTCATAGCAATAGCCGCCCCGCCCATCGAACAGCACTTTTTGCTCGACGCTGGGCAGGTCGATCGGCACCGGCAGGCGCAGCAGGGTCGACAGGCTTTCAAAGGCAAAGGTGCAGACGTGGCGCAGCTGCAACTCCTGCAGTGTCTGCAAGGTCGGCGGTGGCACGGTGTCGTAGCCCAGGCGTTGCAGGTATAGCTGGCGATGAATCAGTCGGGGCATGGCACGGTCCTTGGGCACGGGGCGGGTGCGTCACTATGCCGTGCCGACGTGCGGATTGTCATTTTGAATGAACCTTTTTGAACACTCCCGTATCCATCTATAACAAGACAGGGAGGCAACATGAGTACCGCAAAAATCTACACCATCCACTATCAGCTGCACGGTCAACCGAAGTCCTTTGTAGTGCGCGCCGAAGTGATGAACAACGCCGAGGCCTGGCACTGGGCGGCCGTTGATGCCGACATTGCACACGTCAGCCGAATCGGCCGCGTGGGTCACGAGCAGGTGAAGAAAACCACGCGTCCCTGGGCAGAAAAATACGGGATTACCGAAGTGACCTGGACACCACCCAAGTAAACAAAAGCCCCGCTCAATGGCGGGGCTCGTTTACTTCTTCAAGTCGCCCAACGGATCGTAGGGCGGCTTTTTTTTTGCCTCATCCTTATCCTTCTGATCCAACGGCGCGATTGCCGCACCGATGGGGTCGACCTGCGGGTCGGACACGTCCGGCGAGTCCGGGTCGAAGCCCAACTCATCCTTGTCACGCGCCTGTTCGTTGGAAGCCGGGCCATCTGGGCGTTTGTTCATTACCGTCTCCTGTTACAGCGGGCGAGCCTGGTCGTGGAGGTTTTCGAGGTCTTCCTCGACGCGCTCGACATCATCGTGTTCGTCACGCTCTTTCGGGTCATTGGGGCGCAACGCATCGTTGTCGCGCTCTTCTTCACCGG
The DNA here is from genome assembly GCF_025466155.1 of Pseudomonas sp. 13B_2.1_Bac1. Lineage (NCBI taxonomy): Bacteria > Pseudomonadati > Pseudomonadota > Gammaproteobacteria > Pseudomonadales > Pseudomonadaceae > Pseudomonas > Pseudomonas sp. 13B_2.1_Bac1. Next base: position 5,709 of record NZ_JANLOH010000103.1, read on the forward strand.
GTGTGCGATCGGGGTCGGGGGTACCGGGTGGCGGCTGCTTGTAGTCGGGCATGATGGTTCACCTCACGGGGGTTGTGGTGTACCCAGGTTTAGAGAAAGCCCTGGGAACCATCGTTCAACTTGATTGCGCAAAGCATGCGAAGATGCCAGCCCTATGTGGAGAAATGACCCGGATGTTCGAACTCAAACCCTGCGACCCCGTCACCTACCGCCAACAGACCCGCCGCAGCACGCTGATCGTGGCGGTGCTGTTCCTGGCCTTGGCGATGCTGCTGTCGAGCCTGGCGGTGATGCTGTTCGGCGAGCCCGGCGGTGACAACGTGCGTTTCAATGTCGGCGGCGTCTTTGCCGGGGTGCTGGTTACCGTCGCCCTGGTGCGCGGGCTGTTCTGGAACCAGCCGTGGCTGGCGGCGGCGGTGTATGGCTGGCAGCTCAAGCGCGGCCTGATGAGCGTGACCAATGTGATGCACACCGTCACCGCGCGCGTGCAGGCCGATGACCCGACGGCGATCAAGCTGCTGCGCTTCTACCACCTGGGGCTGACGCAGATGCACGCGTTGGACGCCAACTCCAGCGCCCAGGCGCAACTGGCCGGGGAGATCCAGGCGCACGCCGCAAAGATGCAGGCACTGGGGATCGACACCGAGCAAACCCGTCTCGATCCCGCCTGGCTGGAACGTCTTAAAAGCGCTTAAGCCAATACGCCGATACGTTGCCGATCCGGCCAGAACAGCGCCGCCTGGCCGCAGGGCCGGTCCGCCGCATCGAGCAAGGTCCACACCACCCCGGCATAAATCATGAAGGGCTGGTTATGCGCGTCCACCCGCCAACCGCTGTAGCCCTCGGCGATGCCATGGGCGCTGACCTGTTCCAGCAGCGCCTGGCGCGCGGCGCGGTCCAGTTCCGAGGCACTGAACCGCGACGGCATGCCGATAAAGCGCTCGCGCGGGTATTTGAAGCACTGCAAGGCGCATTCATTCACGTAGGTAAAACACGGGTCCGCTGCGCCATCATGGGCCAACAGACTGTAGGGCGCCTGGGTGTGCAGCCAGTCCAGGCGTTGTTGCGGATCCAGGTGAGCGGGCGCCGGCAGTCCCTGGCCGGTCCAGTGGCGATAGGCAGCGTCCAGCACCTGTATCAAGGGTTCTTGTCGGGACACACACAACCTCAGCTTGTCAGTTGGAAATCCTCGTGCGCCAGCAGAACACCGCGCTCACGGCAATCGCCGCGCCAGCCACGCCGAACACCCACGGCGCCGAGGCGATCGGCAGCAGCAGGCCCGCCAGCAACGGCCCCAGGCCCGCGCCGATATCACGCCACACCGCATTGGACGCCAGGGCCGACACGCGCATCGAACCGGGGTTGCGCTCGGCCACCAGGGTGGTCACCAACGGCAGTTGCAGCGCACGCAGCACCAGCACCGCCGCTGCGCCGACAATCACCCAATAGCTGCCGAACGCGGTGAGGGCCAGGGCACTCAGGAACGAAAACAGCAACAGCATCGACGTCGCACCAAAGCGCTGGGCCGCATGGCCGCCGAGGGGGCTCAGGAGCATTTCGGAGACATAACGCAGCGCCATCAAGCCACCGGCGATCAACACCGCATCGCCGCCGAGCAGCTTCTGCGCCTGGATCGACAGGCCAAAGATAAACAGCCCGTCGAGTGCCACCCCTTCGATAAACGACCACAGCGCCACACTGTCGGGCCACTTGAAACGCCGCCCCGGGGTGCTGTGCAAATCATGTCCGACAGTAGGCAGGCCGCGCGCCATCCAAAAGCCCACCAGGCAGCACCCGGCCAGAATCAGAAAAATCGGACGCGGCCCGGCCCACAATGTCAGCCAGCCACCCAATGGCAACGCCAGCATCGGCCCGAGGGCGATCAACGCCCGCGACCGCCCTGCCCGGCGCGCGGCACCGGCCGGTTCCGCGGTCGCCAACACTTGGGTCGAGAGGTTCAGCGCGGCAAAACACAAGCCCCAGACCAGCCGCAGCCCGAGCAGCGCCGCAAAGCCCGACAATACCGAATTGCCCAGCGCGCACAGCGTGGCGGCCCCGGCGGCGATCATGCAGGTCAGCCGGTCGCCGTTGCGCGCGTAGAAATTCAACACATGGCGGTAACCGAAAATCCGCACCAGGCGGTTGGCTGCCAGCAGCACCCCGGCCTGCGCCAGGGTGATGCCGAAGGCCTGGGACTCCATGGGCAGCAACAGGTAGAGCAACACGTCACTGGGCAGGCATAAGGCGAGGGTCAGCGCGGCGCGGCGGGACTGGGTATCAGCGGTACGGAGGGCCAGGCTGGACATAAATCTGAAACATCCCGAAATATTCAGGTCGCCACGGTAGCCTTCCCACCGCGGGTTTTACAACGGCTTTTTCCCGTAGGGCAGCAAACGCAAGCCACTGGCCACGGCGCCCACCAGCGCGAATACACAGCCCAGCCACAACGCATACTGCGGGCCGCTGCCGATAAACAGGTGGAAACACAAGGCCACCAACGACGCCCCCAGCGTCTGCCCGAGCAAGCGTGAAATCGCCACGATACCGCTGGCGCCGCCGCTGCGTGCCAATGGCGCGCTGGTCATCAACGCCTTGAGGTTGGGCGACTGGAAGAAACCGAAACCGGCGCCGCACAACGCCATGCGCCAACCGATATCGAACGCCGAGGCGCCGCTGCCCAGGCTCGCCAGTGCTGCCATGCCCACACTCAGCATCAGCAGGCCGATGCCGCACAACGCGCCCAGCGACACGCGGTCCGCCAGGCGTCCGGCCACCAGCGCCATCACCGCAACCACCGCCGGCCACGGCGTCATCAGGAAACCGGTTTCCACCTGGCTATGCCCCAGCACCGCCTGCAACAGGAACGGCAGTGACACAAACGCCAGGCCCTGGGCACTGAAGGCACAGATTGCCGTCAGGGACGACAAGGCAAACACCGGCCGCTTGAACAGGTCCAGGGCCAGCATCGGCGCCGGGTGCCCGGCCTGGCGACGCAACAGCAACGCACCGCACACCAGCGCGACGGCGATCAGGCCCAGGGTCAGCGCGCCCTGGGCGCCATGCACCGCCGTGCCCAGGCCCAGCACCAACAGGGCAAATAGGCCGGCGCACAGCACCGCCGCCCACCGGTCAAAGGCGTGCCCGGTCATCGGCAGGGTCGGCAATGAGCGCAGGCCCAACGCCAGGGCCAGCAGCCCCAAGGGCACGTTGATCAGGTACAGCCAGTGCCAGGTCGCCACCGAGAGGATGGCCGACGCTGCAGTCGGCCCCAGGGTAAACGCCAGCCCGACGACCAGCGAGTTATAGCCGAGGCCACGGCCGAGCATTTTCGACGGGTAGATATGCCGTAGCAGCGCGGTATTCACGCTCATGATCGCCGCCGCCCCCAACCCTTGCACCACTCGCGCAGCGGTGAGCGTGACCAGCGAACCGGCCAGCCCGCAAAACAGCGACGAGAGGATAAACACCAGCAACCCGCCGAGGTACACGCGGCGATGCCCCAGCACATCACTCAGGGACGCGAACGGCAGCACCGTGGCGATAATCGCCAGTTGATAGGCGTTGACCACCCAGATCACCGAGGCGGAATCGGTGCCGATCCCTTCGGCCAGGGTCGGCAGTGCGGTGTTGACGATGGCCGTGTCCAGGGTGGCCATGCCGATCCCCAGGGAGATCGCGATCACGGCCGGCAGGCGTTTGTTGAGGGGCAGCCCATCGGCAACAGAAGACATGAACAATCCGCACAGGTGGCAAAGGTGTCTAGATTACGGGCAGATCGGGATTTTTTCAGTGAGTGATTGCCTGGCTGTCGAAATTTTCATGTTCGCCAGTGCGCGGTGTTCGCCATCAATGCCACCGCTTCGGCGAAGCCGGCCTGTGCCGAGGTGTTGAGCGTGACCATGCCCACACAGCGACTCGGCTTCAGGCTGGCCGTCCGGGCCGCCACCCGCGCGCCGAGTTCCACGCCGGCGAGCAGCGCCTCGGGGATGTGCAGGGCGTTCATCAGTTCCAGCACGTCCTGGCCAAGCACCGCCTCGTCGGCGCTGCGCAGGGACGGCACGATCACGCGAAAGCCCTGGGCCGCCAACGGCGCTGTCATTTCGGCGAACGCGCCGACATCCGCCGCCAACAACAGGATCGCGTGGCCCTCCTCCGGCCCTGCGGCTTCATAACGCATCTCGAATTCATCGGTGCTGACCTGTTGCAGCGCCAACGTCGGCATCGACACGGTCACGCTGGCCAACAGTAAAAAACCACGCCGATCAACCATCACTCACCTCCACGATCAATTCACTGCCCAGCCATCCGGCCAGGTATTCACCGGCCCGCGCCACGCCGGCCTCTTCGCCCAGCCGCGCCACCAGCCATTCGCACAACCCGGCAAAACTGCCGTCGCCCTGAAGCTGCGCGAGCGCTTGAAACTCCAACGCATCCACCTGGCGCAAACGCGAGGTGAACTGGCGCCGCCACACCAGCACGCCGCCCGCCGCCTCCAGCATCTGCGCCGGCGGTGCGGGCTGCGCCTGCCACAGCGCCGACCAGATGGCATCGGCATTGGTGGTCAGGGCGTGGCAACGCAGGGACGGCGCCAGGCGCAGTACTGCCGTGTCCCACTCCAGCGTAGCCAGCGCCTCCAGTGTCAAAGATTGGGCATCGGCGGCGACAAAGGCCTGGTTGAGGGCCGATTCGATCCAGGCCAGCTCATGCACATCCGGGTTGTGGGGGAACACCTCCAGCAACGTCGGGTAAAACCCCTCGGGATAGGCATCCAGGGTCCAGGCGTGCGGCGGATTTCGGTCGATATGGGTAATGCTGGCGGCCAGGAAGGCCTCGTCACCGAGCCAACGGCGCAGGTGTGGAAACGCCTGCTCCAGGCACGCGACCAATTGCGCGCGATAGTTGTTCTGGTACACCGCCAGGCCCGCGCGGTGATTGCCCAGCGCGCACGCAGCGTCATCCGCCGCACTGACCAGCCAGTGGCGAAAGGTCTGTTGGAATTCGGCCAGGTTCATCGCCGCGCCCCCACGGCACGCGCCATCGACAACTCATGCAGCAGTTCGGCGAGAGGCGGGAGGTGATCGTCGCGCTCGATCATGGTTGCCACCGGCCCGACCCGTGCGATGGCCTCGGCGTACAGGTCCCAGACCCCGCTGCACACCGGGCTGTCATGGCTGTCGATCAATAACTCGGCGCCCTGGCTGTGGCCGGCCAGGTGAATCTGGCGCACGCGCTCGGCCGGGATCCCGTCGAGAAAATCCCGTGCATCAAAGCCATGGTTGCTGGCACTGACATACACATTATTGACGTCCAGCAACAGCTCACAACCGGTGCGCTGGGCCATGGCGGTGATAAAAGCCCACTCACTCATGGACGCGCCCTCGAAGGCCAGGTAGCTGGAGGGGTTTTCAAACAACAGGGTGCGGCCCAGCGCCTCCTGGGCCTGGTGGATATTTGCGCACACGCGGTCGAGTGCTTCGTCGGTGTAGGGCACGGGCAACAAGTCGTGGGCGTTGAAGGCGCCGCTGCGCGACCAGCTCAGGTGGTCGGAGACGAACAGCGGGTCAATCTCGTCCACCAGCGCCTTGAGGCGCCGCAGGTAGTCCGGGTCGAGCCCTTCGGCGCTGCCAATCGACATCGATACACCGTGCAGCGCCACCGGGTGCCGCTCGCGGACCTGGCGCAGGATATGCCGTGGCTGGCCACCTGCGACCATAAAATTTTCGGAGATCACTTCGACGAAATCCACCGGCACCGAGGTTTCCAGGAAGTCGCAGTAGTGCTCCTTGCGCAGCCCCAGGCCATAGCCTGCAAAGTGCGCGGTCGAATTCGACATGATCGCTTCTCCATCAAAAACGGTGGCGAGGGAGCTGACTCGCCACCCAGGGGCGTTACTTCGGCTCAGTCAGGGTGCCGCCGGCCTTGAGGCATTCGGAAGGGGTCTTGACGATCACGCCTTCGCCCTTGCAACTGTTGAGGCCCTTGCAGTCGTTCTTGGCGGTGGCGCACAGGCTGGTGCCCTTGCAGGTGTTGACGCCGTAGCAGCGGCCGGGTTTTTCCTGCTGATCGGCGGCGCTGGCGGCCGTGGCGAATGAAGCAGACGCCATGGCGATCAGGGCGGCGGCAGCGGCAAGGCTCAAGCGGGATTTGAGTGCAGTATTCATGGTGTTTTCCTTTTGGGGGTGTGGGTTATTTGATGACGGCAGCCGCGTCTTCGATGACCTTCGCCACGGCTTCGGGCTGGGAGATGTACACCGAATGGCTGGCCTTGATTTCCGTGACCTTGGAGCCGGCACGCTGGTACATCCAGCGCTGCAGGTCGGGGCTCAGGGCGCGGTCTTCGGTGGAGACCACCGCGTAGCTCGGCTTCTTGTGCCAGGCCGCGGCCCACACGGTGCCGCCGAACAATGCCGTGGTCGCCGGAACCTGCGAGGCGGCCATGAAATCGGTGCGGTTGGTGGTCAGGTCCGCGGCGAAGTCGGCATTGAACCGAGCGCGATCAAAGAACAGGTGACCGTCGCGGCTCGGCTTGATGTCATCGCTCGGCGCCGGCATCGAGCCGATCAACTGGGCCATGTTTTCGCCGACTTCCGGCTGCAGGGCCGCGACGTACACCAGCGACTTGACCTTGTCGCGGTCGCCGGCAATCGAGATCACCGCGCCACCGGAACTGTGGCCCACCAGCACCACCGGGCCAACCTGCTGCTCCAGCACTTCACGGGCCTCGGCCACATCGGCGGCGAGGTTTTCGTGGCCCTGGTGCACCACAGTGACCTTGTAGCCCTTGTGAATCAGGATGTCGTGGACCACGCGCCAGCCAGAGCCGTCGACGAACGAGCCGGGCACGATCACCACGCTCTTGCCGGTGCCGGGTTGAGGTGCGTCGGCCGCCTGGGCCAACAGCGGAACGGTCATGGCCATGGCAATGGCCAGGGAAGAAAGCATACGCATCAGGATGTCTCCATTAAGGGTTGCAACGTTTAGCCCGGATCACGCGGTCCAACGACCAGGCCCCACCGCCATACGCCAGCAGCGGCAGCAACAGGCCCGCCCAGGTCAGGTGCACCGGCCAGGCGTCGGGGTACACGAAGACCTCGATCACCAGGGTCATGCCCAGCAACGCGGCGGCGGCCGGACGGGTCAGCAGGCCCAGTACCAGCAGCAGCGGGAACAGGTGCTCGGCGTAGGTCGCCAGGTGGGCGGCCCACTCCGGCGGGATCAACGGCAAGGCGTATTCCGAGCGAAACAGCGTGTAGGTCGAAGGCTTGAGTTCAAGAAAACCTGTGACCTTGGTGCGTCCCGACAGGAAGAACACCGCCGCGATCCCCAGCCGCGCGACCAGCAACAGCAGTGCCGGTGGCAGCAGGCGCTGGATCACGGCTGCTCCGTCAGGCTGCCGTAGCCTTTGGGCGTCTTGATCTGGGTGCAGGTGCCTTTGTCCACCAGTACCCAGGCGTTGCCCTGGTAGTCGGCGGTGGCGGTGCCGGCGCATGAGGTGCCTTTGCCGGCGGCGCAGTCGTTGGCCCCGGCCAGGGACACGCCGAAGCATTTTTCCTGGGGCTTGGGTTCATCGGCGTGGGCCACCGCCGCAAAGGCGCTGAGGGACAGCGCAAGGGTGGCCGCGAGGGCTGCGTAGGAACGCTTCATCGGTGTATCTCCTGGCTTGACTGAGTGTGACCAGGGCGCGAGTGGCGGTACGTGACCGCCGGCGCCGGCTGGTGGACAGAGTTAAAGCCAGGCGTGTATCCGCTCTGTGTCGCGAACACGCCAGAACGTCATGCCGGTGTATCAGCAAGGTCCAGGGATACAGTGGGATACACGGCAGCAGCCATTGCCGTGGTGCGGGGCTGAGGCCGGCGTTTGCGCAGAGGGGGAACTTGCTGGACGGACGGCCTGCAGAGGCAGGGCCCGGCACACTCAAGGTGTGAACGGGCCTGGCGAGTGCGCAGGGTCAAACCCGCCGGCAGCGCCTTTTCAGAGCGGCGCGGTTACCGCCATCGCACTCAGGTCCAGGTGCCCGTCCTTGACCGGCGGGCACCAGTAATAGCCGCCGGTCAACGGCGTGCTGATGCGGTACAACCCGTCGACAATGCCATCCTCCAACCCGCTCATGCGGCGCAGTTGCGCTTCAAACGCATCGAAGGAATGGCCGAACGCGAGGAACATCAGCCCCGCCTGGCCGTTCTCGGCCCATGGCATCGAGCGGCGCACCACGAATGCTTCAGGGGTGAAGCTCTCCTGGGCAGTGCGCTTGGTGTGGGCGGATTCGGGGGCGTCCTCCAACTCTTCGTTGTCGCCATGGCGACGGCCGATGATGTGGTCGCGCTCCTGGGCGGGCAACGCGGCAAACCCGTCAAGATCGTGCTGCCATTGCTGGATCGCGGCAAAGCTGGCGCCGCTGTCGGTCAGGGCGGCGTCAACGGCGGCGTCGTCGTGTGGGTTTTCGGTGCCGTCCTCGTAGTCGGTGAGGTCAAAACCGGTCTTGAAGCGGAACCCCTCCGTCGATTGCTCCAGGCGAAACGCCGGCGCCAGGGCCTTCTCCAGCGCACGGCTGCGCAGCAGCAACTCACCGCGATCCACGCCGTGCAACCACACCCACAACGCCTGCTGGGTCGACGGGTTGTGCGCCCCCGGACCACTGACCGCCGGGAATGCACGCAAGCCGTCAATGTGCGCACCCAGCGCGTTTACCAGCGGTTCACCCAACCCGACCACTGCCGCCGAATCGGCCAGTTGCACCAGCGCGTCAAGCGCAGCGGGCACGGCTGCCAGGGTATCCACGGCAAAAAACAGGTGGCGCGCCTGCAAAGGCACCGGTGCGGCAAGAATGCCCGGCTGGTACTGACTCATGTGAACTCCTTCTGAAAAGCCGCGCAGTTTACCCCAACGCGCGGGGCCAGCGCGGGCTTGTGCTCGAGGTTTTCCAGGCAGCGCGGATCGAGGCCCAACTGCGCCTTCAACTGTGCCCACCCCTTGGGCGTGACCTGCACGGCACGGGATGCTTTCGCCCGGCGCAGCCAGCCGGCGGGCTGTTGTAACGCGTCTGGCCCTTGCCATACAGACCTTGGATGGGTGACTCTCTAGTCATGTTTTGCAACTATTCCAGGGGTAGTGACATGACCACCAGCAACCTGCTCGCCCAGCTGTTTCCCGCCTCCGCCGCGGACATTCCCGAACAGTTTCGCCTGGCGGCGCCCATTGAACAGCGTGATTACCTGGTAGATGGCCAGTTGCAGGTATGGAACGGCCCATTGGCCCAGGTGCTCAGCCCGGTACAGCTGGGGGACGAGCGGGTGCATATCGGCAGCACGCCGCTGCTCGACGCCGACACCGCCCTCCTCGCCCTCGACGCCGCCGTGCGCGCCTACGACCGGGGCCAGGGTGAATGGCCGACGATGCGGGTGGCCGACCGTATCCAGCACGTCGAAGCGTTTTTGCGGCGCATGCGCGAACAGCGGGATGCGGTGGTCAAGCTGCTGATGTGGGAGATCGGCAAGAACCTCAAGGACTCGCAGAAAGAGTTCGACCGCACCTGCGACTACATCACCGACACCATCAATGCGCTCAAGGAACTCGACCGGCGCAGCAGCCGCTTCGAGCTGGAACAGGACACGCTCGGGCAGATCCGCCGCGTGCCGCTGGGCGTGGCGCTGTGCATGGGGCCTTACAACTACCCGCTGAACGAGACGTTCACCACGCTGATCCCGGCGCTGATCATGGGCAACACCGTGGTGTTCAAGCCGGCCAAGCTCGGCGTGCTGCTGATCCGGCCGCTGCTGGAAGCGTTCCGCGACAGCTTCCCGGCCGGGGTGATCAACGTGATCTACGGCAGCGGCCGTGAAACCGTGAGTGCGCTGATGGCCAGCGGCAAGATCGATATCTTTGCGTTCATCGGCACCAACAAGGCCGCCAGCGACTTGAAGAAGCTGCACCCCAAGCCGCACCGCTTGCGTGCCGCACTGGGCCTGGATGCGAAAAACCCCGGCATCGTGCTGCCCGAAGTGGATCTCGACAACGCGGTCAGCGAAGCGGTCACCGGCTCGCTGTCGTTCAACGGCCAACGCTGCACCGCGCTGAAGATCCTGTTTGTGCACGAGGACGTGGTCGAGCGTTTTATCGAGAAATTCAACGCCAAGCTGGCCACCCTGAAACCGGGCATGCCGTGGGAAGACGGCGTCGCCCTGACCCCGCTGCCGGAAGCCGGCAAGGTCGACTACCTCAATGCGCTGGTGGCGGATGCGACCCAGCACGGGGCCCAGGTGGTGAATACCAATGGCGGCACCTCGCGTGGCACGTTCTTCTACCCGGCCGTGCTGTACCCGGTGAACCCGCAGATGCGCGTGTACCACGAGGAACAGTTCGGCCCGGTGGTGCCGATCGTGCCTTACCGCGACCTGGACAGCGTGATCGAGTACGTCCTCGACTCGGACTTCGGCCAGCAACTGAGCCTCTTCGGCACCAATGCCGTGGAAGTCGGGCGCCTGGTCGACGCGTTCGCCAACCAGGTCGGCCGTATCAATATCAACGCCCAATGCCAGCGCGGTCCGGACACCTTTCCGTTCAACGGGCGCAAGAACTCGGCCGAGGGCACGCTGTCGGTACATGACGCGCTGCGCGTGTTCTCGATCCGCACCCTGGTGGCCACCAAATTCCAGGAAAGCAATAAGGCGCTGGTCAGCGATATCCTGCGCAACCGTGACTCAAGCTTCCTGACCACCGACTACATTTTCTGACAGCAGACTTCTGTAGGCGCTTGGCCTGCGATGCAAACACCTCGGTGCTGCAGACACACCGGGTGGATGCTATCGCAGGCAAGCCAGCGCCCACATTGGCTCGAGTTAACCCTGACTTTTTGAGGCCCCTTCAATACCGATGAACCTGCCCCTGTTTGCCCGGCGCCTGCTGCGCCCCCTGCTCGACCCCTACCGCCGCTATCGGCATGCCAAGCTGATCCACGCCGTGCGCGTGTCCATCGGCCTGCTGGCAACGATCCTGCTCACCACCGGCATCAACCTGCCCCACGGTGAGTGGGCCTCGGTGACCATGTTGATCGTGATCGGCGGCCTGCAGCACCACGGCAATATCGGCAAGAAAGCCGTGGAGCGCGCCTACGGCACCCTGATCGGCGCCAGCGTCGGCTTGCTGCTGGTGGTGCAACAGGCCTACTTCGGCCTGCCGTTGCTCACCTACCTGTTGATGTCAGTGGTGTGCGGGTTCTTTTCCTACCACGCCATCGGCAAGGGCGGGTACATCGCGCTGCTGTCGGCGATCACTGTGTTTATCGTCGCGGGGCATGGCGACAACCCGATCTCGGACGGTTTGTGGCGCACAGTCGATATCCTGATCGGTATCGTGCTGGCCCTGGCCTTCTCGTTCGCCCTGCCGCTGTATGCCGTGTACTCATGGCGCTACAACCTGGCCAGCGCCCTGCGCGACTGCGCCGCGATCTACAGCCGCATCATCAATGGCCAGTCGGTGACTGACGATGAACACCTGAAACTGCTCAACCGCCTCAACGCAGCGATGCTGCAACTGCGCTCTCTGATGCCGTCGGTGTCCAAGGAAGTGCGCATCTCCATGACCGAGCTGGACGCGATCCAGCGCCACCTGCGCATGTGCATCAGCACCCTGGAGATCCTCGGCAACACCCGGCCCGACCCGCGCGATGAACAGGCGATGGCGCGCATGCAGATCATGTTGAAAGCCGAGCACCGGCAGATCCGGGTGCAACTGGTGGGAATGGCGCGGGCGTTGAAGTCGGGGGTAACGGAACGGCTGGAACGGCCGAGCCACATCACCGGCAACGAACCTGCGCTGGATGCGCCGGTGTACAGTGCGCTGGATGGGTATCGGTTGTTGACGGTGCAGTTGGCGGCGAACGTGGATGCGATGCGTCAACGCCTGGCCAAGAGCGCCGGGCGCTGGAAAATCTAAAGGATCGGTTTGGACGTGTATGACCACGTCAACACTTTCACACTTTCTCTTACATATTTTTCACGTTTTATTCACATCCCAAGACGTAGGGTAAAGCCTCATCCGTTACAAACGTTGCATATCAAGCCCGCCGCCCCAGCGGGCTTTTTTTTGCGCGTTTTTTATCAGGATCGACTCCCCGGCGAAAAACCCAGGCGCCGCGTTCAGTTTGAAATTGAACGTTATCGCTTTGAGTTTTTCGCCGGCAAACCGGCATCTACAGGACTATCAGCGCGTAGCCTTGGCGGCCGGGGCAGCCGCTTGCTCGCGAATGGCACGCTGGGTATCCAGCACCTTGGCCAAGGCGTTTTCGGCTTCCGGGCTTTGCTGGGGCACGCGAATCGCCGCGGACACCAGGGTGATCAGCTTGGCCATGACTTCGGCGTCGGTGGCCGGGCGTCCCAGGCTCATGGAGTTCATCAGCAGGCGCAATTCGGTGCCGGCCATGACCCCGGAAATGGCCTTGAGCGCAAATTGCAGGCGCACGCCCAGCTCATTGCGCGGCAGGTCCGGCAGCGCCAGGGCAAAGGCTTCGAAAAAGCGCTGGAACACCGGCTGGTAATGGACCTTGAGGTATTCCTGGATAAATGGCGACGTGTCGCTGTAGACCCGCCCCAGGAACCGGATGAACGACCGCCCTTCCCCGCTGGCACTCGCCGGGTCACTGCGCTCCAGGCCCATGGCCGGCGCAAATAGCACACCGAGCAACGTGTCGCAGTCCAGCGGCCCGTCGGATTCGGCTTCGCAGCGCGCCAGCAGTTCCAGGCGCTGCTCGTTGAGCGGCTCGAGGCGCTGCATCAGCAGGGTTTTCATCAGGGAATCCTTGTCCCCGAAGTGATAATTCACCGCGGCCAGGTTGACCTGGGCACGCTCGGTGATCTGCCGCAGCAGCACGGCGTCGTAGCCGTATTTGATGAAGAGAGCCTCTGTCGCATCCAGCAGTCGAGTCTTGGTTACATTTGGAGCGCTGAGTTTCTTCGCGACCATACAAGTTCCACGTGGGAAATATTGTTTTAAAAAATAATTTGATTTTTTATACCGGGGCCGCTGATCGAAAGCAAGTAGTGACACTGCGCCATATGATTGAAAGCCTTTGCCGGCGGGCTCGTTGAGGGTAGTTGAAGGGTTTTTGCCAGGTGTGCTGGCCTGCCGGGGAAATCATTTCAAAGGGTAAAACCGCTCTATATCCATGGCTGGCGAAGCGCGTAGAACACGGTTAGTATTCAAACAATATTTTAAAAACAAGAAATAAAACCAGTCCGTGACGCGTTCCAGGCAGCTCCCGAACTTGTTACAAGGATTTACCGGGGGCAGTGCGGCGCGTCGAGACTGAAGGCGTAGTCATGATGACAGATACCCCCGCGCACCCAGGCTTGATTTCCCTGCAAGGCATCGGCAAAAGCTATCAGCTGGCCGGTCAACACCTGTCCATTCTCAATGATGTGTGCCTGACCATCGCCAGCGGCGACAGCTGCGGCATTCTCGGCGCTTCCGGGTCCGGCAAAAGTACCCTGCTGAACATCCTTGGCCTGCTCGACCTGCCCAATTGCGGCAAATACCACTTTGCCGGCCACGATATTTTCAGCGCCAGCCCCGATCAGTTGGCGGCGATCCGCAACCAGCAGATCGGTTTCGTGTTCCAGAGCTTCAACCTGCTGCCCCGTTTGAGTGCCCTCGACAATGTCGCCCTGCCCCTGAGCTACCGCGGTGTGTCGCGTCACGAATCGGTGGAGCAGGCCCTGCGCATGCTTGAACAGGTCGGCCTGGCCGAACGCGCCCATCACCGCCCTGCCGACCTCTCCGGCGGCCAGCGCCAACGCGTGGCGATTGCCCGCGCGCTGGTGGGCAACCCTTCGGTGATCCTCGCCGACGAGCCCACCGGCAACCTCGACAGCACCACCGCCCAGGACATCATGGACCTGCTCCTGGAGTTGAACCGCGAGCAGCAGGTGACGCTGATCATCGTCACCCACGACCCTCACATCGCCGAGCGCCTGGAACGCAAGATCCTGGTACGCAATGGCGTAGTGCAAGAGGCCGGGCGCCTATGAGGGGGCAGGCACAGAGCAGCCTGCGGGTCGAACAGAGTCTCGGCCAACTGCTGCATGAAGCCTTGGTGAGCCTGCGCACCCTGGGTAAACGCTCGATCCTGGCCCTGCTCGGCATCGTGATCGGCAGCTCCTCGGTGGTCGCGTTGATCAATATCGGCCACAACGCGGCGGTGGATGCCGCGATGATTTTCAAGGACATGGGCACCGACACGCTGGTCGCCCAGTTTGCCACCAAGGGCAGCAATACTGCGCCGATGCGCGCCCGCCTGGATCTGGAGGCAGTGCGCCAGGCGGCACCAGGGATCGAACATATCGGCGCATTGACGCTGTTCAGCGGCCCCCTGCTGTTCCATGGCCGTACCGTCAACGCCAACTTCGTCGGTAGCACCGACGATATCAAGGACGCGATGCGACTGGTGGTGCGCGAGGGACGGTTTCTGACGAGCTTCGACGCCAATGAGACCTACGCCGTGATCGGTGATCAGCTGTTCCAGGCGTTGAGTACTCCGGGCGATCCACTGAAATTGGGTGATCGCGTGCGCATCAACGACTACCTGTTTTTGGTGGTCGGCATTCTGCAATCCCAGCCCCGCGCAATGCTGATGCCGGTACAGGCCAACGAATCACTGTTTCTCCCCGCCGAGGGCATGCGCCGCATCTACGCCACCCCGCAAATTGGCAATGTGATCATCCGCGCCGCCCCCGAACAGAACATGGACCTTATTGCTAAACAGGCGGCCGCAGCCTTGCAAACGCAAACGCCCAATCATGAAGTCGCAATCACGGTGCCCCAGCAAATGATCGATGGCATGACCCGCCAAAGCCGTACGTTCGCCTACCTGTTGCTGGCACTGGGGGCGATCTCCCTGGTGGGCGGCGGCGTGGGGGTGATGAACGTGATGCTGATGAACGTCTCGGAACGCCGCCGCGAAATCGGCATTCGCATGGCCCTGGGTGCGCGCCAGCGCGATATCCGCAACCTGTTCCTGCTCGAGGCCGTGACACTCACGGCAGTGGGGGCCTTGTGCGGCGCGGTGTTGGGCATGACCTGCGCCTGGCTGTACGCATGGATGTCGGGCTGGACATTTGCCCTGGCCACCGCCGCGCTGCCCTTGGGCGTGGGTAGCACGTTGCTGGTGGGCTTGTTCTTCGGCATCTATCCGGCGGTCTCGGCCTCGCGGCTGCAGCCGGTGGAGGCCTTGCGCGATGAGTAAATGGCTGTGGTTGCTCGCCTTGATCAGCCTGCACGGTATGGCCGCCGACATTGTCATCAAGCCGTCCGCACCCAGCACCACCCGCAGCGGCTACGACCGGGGCGTGTCGTTGAAGGCCCAGGCCACCGACATGACCCTCGGTGACGCCGTGTACCTGGGCCTGCGCAACAACCCAGCGATCCGCAGTGCGTATCTGCAGCGGGTGGCGCAGAAGTTCGATCTGCGCGTGGCCGAGGATGTGTTCAACCCCAAGCTCACCCTCAACAGTTATTACCGCAGCAACCGTGGCTCGGCCGACAGCGCGCGCAATGCCAACGTCGCCCCGGCCACCAGCCTGCTCGGCGAGTACGGCACCCGCCTGAGCATGGCCTGGACCCAGCAACTGAACAACGCCGACCGCGCCGGCCGCTACCGCAGCGACGGCCTCGACCTGGCGATCATCCAGCCATTGATGCGCGGCGCCGGCTGGGACGCCACCACCGCGCCGCTGCGCCTGTCTCGCCTGTCGGAACAGGCCAACCGCCTGAACCTCAAGGCCACCGTGGCCCAGACCATCAGCCAGATCATCGCCACCTACCGCGAATTGCTGCGTGCCCAGGAGCAACTGAGCATCGTGCAGGACGCCCTCAAGCGCTCCGGCACGCTGCTGGAGGTGAACAAGGCGTTGATCAGCGCCGGACGCATGGCCGAGTTCGAAATCGTGCAGACCGAAGCCGATATCGCCACCCAGCAACTCGGTGTCGAGGAAGCCCAGAACCAGCTCGACACCAGCCGCCTGGCCCTGCTGCGCCTGCTGGCGCTGGACCTGTCCACGCCGATTCGCGCCACCGAAGCCCTGGAGGCCAGCCCCCTGCAGATCGACAAGCGCCAGGCCTTCAACCTCGCGCAGAACCAGCAACCGGAATACCTTGCCGCCCTCCTCGGCAGCCAGCAGGCCGACCTCAACCTGGTGATCGCCAAGGACTCCGGGCGCTGGCAGGTGGACCTGGTGGCCGGCGCCAATCAGGTCCGCGACGCCTACGACAACGATGCCGGCCGCTCCAACAACCGCACTTGGGACAGCTACGCTGGAGTGCAGGTGCAGATCCCCATCGGCGACATCAGCACGCGCCAGGCCGAAGTGCGTGCGCGGGTGAATGTGGAGGATCAGGAGATCCGCATCACCGATGCGCGCCAGGAACTGGAACGCAGCGTCAACGACGTGGTGCGAGACCTCGGCACCCGCTGGCGGCAATACCAGATATCCCAGCGCGCGGTGGAATTGTCACGGCGCAAGATCGAGATCGAGCGCGAAAAACTCAGCGCCGGACGCTCCACCAACTTCCAGGTGCTGAGCTTCGAGACTGACCTGCGCAACGCCGAGAACGCGCAACTCAATGCGCTGATCGCTTATTTGAACGCCCAGACCCAGCTTGACTTGACCCTGGGCATGACGCTGGAAAGTTGGGAAATCGCCCTCAATGACTACTAAACACAAAGGCCTGTTGGTTGTATTGATCGTGCTGCTGGCCGGCGCGGGGCTGGCCCTGCGCAACCCGACTGAAGGCCCCGCCACCGCCGGCGAGCAATGGTTGGCGGTGAAGCCCGACTCGCTGGTGCACCAGATCGGCCTGGTGGGCAAGATCGAACCCGACACCACCCTGACCCTTACCGCGCCCTTCGATGGCACTGTGCAGGCCAACCTGGTGGAGCAAGGCCAGCAGGTCGAAGCCGGGCAGGTGCTGCTGCGCATGGACCCGGCCATTCTCGAAGTGCAATTGCGCGAAGCCCTCTCCGCGCAGCTCAAGGCACGGCGCACCGTGCAAGAGATGCAGGACTGGGACAGCGGCCCCACCGTCAGCCGCGCCCGGCGCAGCCTGCGCACCGCCGAAATGAGCGCCGGCAACACCCAGCGCAAGCTGACCGAAAGCGAAAACCTGTTCCAGCGCGGCATCATTCCGCGCAACGAACTGGACGACCTCAGGCAGCAGACCCAGCAGCAACAGCTTGACCTCGCTTCAGCGCGCAGTGAGCTGCAACAGGCACTGGACCAGGGCAAAGGCGAATACCGCCAGATCGCTGACATGGAGCTGACCAACGCGACGGTGAAATACGATGCCCTGCACACACTGCTCGAAGGCAAGGAGCTCAAGGCACCGTTTTCCGGGATCGTAGTGCCGCCGCCCGGCAACAACGCCACTCAGGGCGGCGGCAACAACAACGCGCCGGTGCAGGCCGGCAGCAGGGTCAACCAGGGGCAGGTGCTGTTTGGTCTGGCCAATATCGAACGGCTGAAAATCGTCGCCAAGGTCTCGGAGCTGGACATCAACCAGCTCCATCAGGGCCAGGCAGTGGAAGTGATGGGCGACGGTTTTGATGGAGAGCGGCTGAGCGGCTCGGTGAGCGTGGTCAGCGGCCTGGCGATTTCCAGCGACGGCCAGGGCAGCGCGCAGTTTCCGGTGACCCTGTCGATCCCCAAGCTGACACCGCAGCAGTTGCAGCGAGTGCGGCTGGGGATGAGTGCGCGCTTGACCATCGTCACGTACAACAATGAACAGGCAATGGTGATTCCAAGCCAGGCGCTCCAGGCGGACATGACCGTGGAGTACCGAGCAGCAATGGATAAACCGGTGGAGCGCGTCAAGGTCAGCACCGGGCAATCGACCCCGCAGGGGGTTGAAGTGTTTGGCCTGAAACCTGGGTATGTGAAGATCCCGGGATGAATGAATATTCAAATGTGGGGGGGGCTGGCTTGCGGTTCTCTGCTGATAAAGGGGTGGCTGACCCGCCGCTATCGCAGGCAAGCCAGCTCCCACAGTGGAACTGCGCCAGGCACAGGAGTCAGGCAAGCCATAAATCAGTGTGGGGGCTGCGCCAGGCACAGGATTCAGTCCAGCCCCGCCAAGAACTGTGGGAACTGAGCCAGGCGCAGGATTCAGTCCCGCCGCAAATCAGTGTGGGAGCTGGCTTGCCTGCGAAGGCGATGGATCAGTTGCATCATGGTTGACTGACACTGCGCCTTCGCGAGCAAGCCCGCTCCCACAATGGAACTGCGCCAGGCACAGGATTCAGTCCAACCACAAATCAATGTGGGAGCTGGCTTGCCTGCGAAGGCGGTGGGTCAGCTGCACCATGGTTGACTGACACTGCGCCTTCGCGAGCAAGCCCGCTCCCACAGTGGAACTGAGCCAGGCACAGGAATCAGGCAAGGCACCAACCAGTGTGGGAACTGAGCCAGGCACAGGATTCAGTCCAGCCACAAATCAGTGTGGGAACTGCGCCAGGCACGGGAATCAGTCCCGCCACAAACCAGTGTGGGAGCTGGCTTGCCTGCGAAGGCGGTGGGTCAGCTGCACCATGGTTGACTGACACTGCGCCTTCGCGAGCAAGCCCGCTCCCACAGTGGAACTTTGCCAAACACAAGAATCAGGCCTGCCACAAACCAGTGTGGGAGCTGCGCCAGGCACAGGAATCAGGCAAACCAGCTCCCACATCAGAGCTGTGTGAGCTTGGCAGCCAACGCCTTGGCCTGGATCGCCACGTCGGTCACTGCCGTGCTCTCCCACCACATCCCGCGCAACGGCGGGCCCATGGCGAACAGGCGCTGGCTGACATTGCCCTCGGCATCCAGCACCGCCCCCGACGCATCCGCCGCAATTCCCAGCGCCAAGGGGCCGGGCTGGATCAACCCGCGTTCGAGCAACTGCCGTGGCAACGGCCGGGCCACGCGGCGCCAGTCGTATTCGATGCCGCTGGAGTTGATCAGCGCCGCACCCGACACCTGCCGGATCACCTGCTCGCCACGCGGGCGCAGGCGGATCGTCACGCCCTCGCCGCCAGGCTCCAGCCCTTTGAACGACGCCGCCCGAATGCGCAACCGCCCTTCCTCCCGCAATCGCGCCACCAACTGCGCGCTCAACGGCGGTGAGCGGTGGTGATGGCTCTCCCACCATGGCCGCACATGCCGCACGAATTGGCGCTTCTCACGCTCACTGGCCTGGCTCCACAACCGCCCGATATGCGCACGCACCGTGTCCAGCGGCGCCTGCCAATCGATGCCCTGCGCCAGCGCGAGACAGCATTGACGACGGACCTCGCGCAGCAGTTGCAGAGGGCTGCGCAGGCTGTGGTCGGCAGCGAGAAAATCCTCCCAGCTCGGCGGCTGGCGACGCGCATGGGGCAACAGTCCGTGGCGGGAAAAAATCTCGATCGGCCCGCGATGCCCGGCCTGCTCCAAAGACACCACGGCATCGACCATGGTCAACCCGGAGCCGATGATCAGCACGGGGGCCTGCGGGTCGATCTGGGTCATCGCCTGCACATCCCACGGGTCGACCGCAGCGGCATTCAAGCCGCTGGACTCGGTCTGCGGCGTACGCGCCGCCGGGAACATGCCGGTAGCCAGCACCGCGTGGGCGCCGCGCAGTTGCTGGCCGTTATCGAGGGTCAGCAGAGTTGAATCGGCGCTCACTTGCAGGTCGACCACTTCCCCGCGCACATGCTCGACAGTCGACGCAGACAAAGCCTTGGCCTCGGCCAGGCGTTGCTGTGCGTAGACGCCAAAAAGCCCGCGCGGCGGGAACAGTTCACTGACGGGCACCGATTGCTCGGCCGACTCCGGCCATCCGCCGGCGCCGATGTAATCGGTGAGCCACTGGGTCAGGTCGTCGGCATTGTCGGGGTCGACGCTCATGCGCGCCGCATTGCCGTTCAGGGTGTGGCCCAGCTCGACCGCGCTGTAGGCCTCGCCACGCCCGAGTTCGGCGCGCGGCTCGATCACCAGGATCCGGCGCTCGCCCGGCAGGCGCAGCAGTTGCACGGCGAGCATCGTGCCGCTCAGGCCGCCGCCGATGATCAGGACATCGGCGTTGCGGATGGTTTCAGTCATGCAGGTTGGCCCTTACTGTTTACCCAGATAAATGTCATGCAAATCGCCCCGCGCCAGCAGTTCAGCGGCGCTGCCACTCAAGGCCACGCGCCCAGTATCCAGCACATAGCCATGGGACGCATAGGTGAGCGCGACGTTGATGTTCTGCTCGGCGATCAGGAAGCTCACCTGCTGTTCGCGATTGAGCTGCGCGATGATCTCGAAGATTTCCTGCACGATCATAGGCGCCAAACCCATGGACGGCTCGTCGAGCAGTACCAAAGTAGGACGAGTCATCAACGCCCGGCCGATGGCGACCATCTGTTGCTCACCGCCGGAGGTGAGGCCGGCGCGGGTGTGGCGTTTGGTCTTGAGCCGGGGGAACCAAGCGTAGATGCGCTCCAGGTCGCGCTCCAGGTCCTTGCGGCTCGGGCGCCGCACGAAACCGCCGCTGCGCAGGTTGTCCTCGACGCTGAGCTGGCCGAACACATGGCGGCCCTCCAGCACATGCACCATGCCATCGCGCACGCGCTGGCCGGGCTCGACACCGGCCAGGTCGGCGCCGGCGTACTCGATCGTGCCCCGGCTGACTTCGGCCCGTTCGGCGCGCACCAGCCCGGAGATCGCCTTGAGCGTGGTGCTCTTGCCGGCGCCGTTCGCGCCGAGCAAGGCGACGATGCCGCCCTTGGGCACCTCCAGCGACACCCCGGCCACCGCGAGGATCGCACCGTCGTAGATCACTTCAATGTCGTTGACCGTCAGCAGTGACGGGCGTGCGGCGTCGGCGGCGGGCTGGCTCATGGTTTATTCATCCCCAGTGCAGGTACGCGGCGTCAGGCCTTTTTCCTTGGCGAACGCGGCCGACTTCTCATCGATCAGCGGACGCAACAGCGCGCGGTCGGCGGCGATCCACTCGCTGACCAGCGTCCAGTTGGCGCCGTCCCACTGCTGCACCCGCGCCGAACCGCCGCCTTCGTGGTCGCGGCATGACAGCTTGAGGTTCTGCATCAGGCCCAGGTAGCCCATGTCCTTGAGGCGCGCATCATCGATATTCAGGTGTTCCAGGCCCCAGCGGCCTTCTTCGCCATTGAGTGGGCGCTTGCCGAACTTGGCCTGGCCGGTGCGAATCGCTTCCACGGCCACGGCGGCGTTCACCAGGCCGGAGTTGTAGTAGACGCTGCCGAAGTTTTTCAGGTCCTTGAGGTCGCTGTGGCCTTTATCGAGGATGTATTGCTTGAGGCGTTTGTGGATCTCGAAATCCGCGCCGGCCGGGTACGGCGTGAGCGCCAGGTAGCCTTTGGCGGAGGCACCGGCCGGCAGCACGTCTTCGCTGGAGCTGGCCCAGATATCGCCAATGATGTGGTCGACCGGGAAGCCGAAACGCGCGGCGGTCTTCACTGCCACCGGGGTGGACACGCCCCAGGTGCGCAGGAACACCCAGTCCGGGTTGGCCTGGCGCACCTGGCGCCATTGCGCCGACTGCTCGTTGCCGGGATCGGCGACCGGAATCTGGATATTTTCGAAGCCGTATTTCTCTGCAAGCAACTTCAGCGGGCCAAGGGTTTCGCGACCGTAGGCCGAGTCGTGGTAGACCGTGGCGATCTTCTTGCCCTTGAGTTTGTCGAAACCGCCTTCGCGCTGGGCGATGTAATTCACCAGGGTCGAGGCTTCGCTGTAGAAGGTCAGCATCACCGGGAAGTTATAGGGGAACACCGTGCCGTCAGTGGCTTCGGTGCGACCGTAACCGAGGGTGATCAGCGGGATCTTGTCGACCTCGGCGCGCTCGCTCAAGGCATAGGCCGCCGGGGCGCCGTTGGGCTGGTACACCGCGACCGGCGCGCCATCCAGGCCATTCTTGAAGCGCTCGTAGCACTCGATGCCCTTCTCCGCCGTCCACTCGGTCTCGCATTCCTGCCACACCAGCTTCACACCGTTGATGCCGCCTTCGACCTCGTTGATATAGCGCAGGTAGTCGATCATCCCGGCCCACACCTGCACGCCGCTGGACGCATAGGCGCCCACGCGGTAGGTCGCCAGGGGAATGAATTGCTGGTCGGGCGAAGCCATCGCCGGGGGCACAGCGCCGGCCAGGGCAGCCAGCGCGAAGGCGGCGCCGGCCAGGGAACGTTTCAAGGATGCACGCATGGGAATTCTCTTGAGGGAATGTCAGAAACGCAGCGGCCACTGCCGCACACGGTCACGCAGGTTGTGCAACAGGCGAATCAGCCCCTCGGGTTCCTTGATCAGGAACACGATGATCAACACGCCAAAGATGATTTTCTGCAGGTTCTGCAACTGCCCTGCATCCACCGACCCACCGAACAATGCTTGCCCGGCATGACTGAGGAAGATCGGCAGCAAACTGATGAAGGCCGCGCCGACGAAGTTGCCGGCTATGCTGCCCATGCCGCCGATAATGATGATGAACAGGATCTGGAACGAGCGGTTGATATCGAAGCTGCTGGCACTCGCCGTGCCCAGGTAGGCAAAGGCCCACAGCGCGCCGGCGATCCCCAGGTAGAACGAGCTGACCGCAAACGCCAGCCGCTTGTAGCGCACCACCGGGATGCCGACCACGGCGGCGGCGGTGTCCATGTCGCGGATCGCCATCCAGTTGCGCCCCACCTGGCTGCGCACCAGGTTGATCGCGGTCCAGGTCAGCAGCAGCACCGTCACCAGGGTCAGCAGGTAACGGCCCAGCGGCGTATTGAGGTCGTACCCGAACAACGCCAGCTTCGGCGCCGAGATCGTGCCGGACGAGCCGTAGTTGTAGAACCAGGGGAATTTGACGAACAGCCACTCCAGGAAAAACTGCGCGGCCAGGGTGGTGACCATCAGGTAGAAGCCCTTGATCCGCGAACTCGGCAAGCCGAACAGCAGCCCGACCAACGCGCTGATAATCCCGCCGCCGAGCAGCGCCACCGGCAAGCCCAGCTCCGGCAGGCGCAGCAGGAAGCCATAGGTGGCGAAGGCGCCGACTGCCATGAAGCCGGCCGCGCCCACGGAGGTCTGCCCGGTATAGCCGGTGAGCAGGTTCAGGCCCAGCCCGGCGAGGGACAGCACCAGGAACGGGATCAGGATCGCGTTGAGCCAATAGTCATTGCCCCACAGCGGCACGCCGATAAAGGCCACTGCCAACAGGGCGAGCAGGCCCCAGGGCACGCGCCGGTGGACCAGCAACAGCGGCGCGGTGAGTTGAGCAACAGGGGTCGACATGGTTTCAGACTCGCTCGATGGCGCGCTCGCCGAACAGGCCGGCGGGACGGATATACAGGAAGGCCAGGGCCAAGACATAAGCGAACCACGGCGTGATGCCGCCGCCGATCAACGGGCCGATGTACACCTCGGCGAGGTTCTCCGCCGCGCCGACAATCAGCCCGCCGACGATCGCCCCGCCAATCGAGGTAAAGCCGCCGATAATCAACACCGGCAAGGCCTTGAGCACCACCAGCGACAGCGAGAACTGCACGCCCTGGCGCGCGCCCCACAGCAACCCCGCCACCAGCCCGACCACGCCGGCCACGGCCCAGACGATCTGCCAGATACGGTTGAGGTTGATGCCGATCGACAGCGCCGCCGTGGTGTCATCCGCCACCGCGCGCAACGACACGCCGATGCGGGTCTTGTTGAACAGCAGCGCGAGCACCGTCACCAGCACCACGGCCACCGTCGAGGCGATCAGGTCGAACTGGCTGAGCATCAGCGGCCCGACAAACAGCGGCACGTCGTCGATGCCCAAGTCCAGCGCGCGCACTTGCGAGCCCATCAAACCCTGGGCCAGGCCTTCGATAATGAACGACAGGCCGAGCGTGGCCATGAACAGGGTGATCTGCGAACGGTTGACCAGCGGGCGCAGCACCAGGCGCTCGATGAGCAACGCGCCGACGATCATCACGATCACCGTCAGCAGCAATGCCAGGGCAAAGGGCACGCCCTGATCGTGCAGGCTGACGAAGGTCAGCGCGGCAAACAGCAGCATCGAGCCCTGGGCGAAATTGAACACACCGCTGGCCTTGTAGATCAGCACGAAGCCGATGGCGACCAGCGAGTACATGGTGCCGGCGAGCAGGCCGCCGAGCAGGGTTTCGAAGAAGAAGGTCATCAGTGTGCGACTCCCAGGTAGGCCGCGATCACCTCGGGGTTGGCTTGCACGTCCGCCGGCGTGCCGTCGCCGACCTTGCGCCCGTAGTCGAGCACCACTACATGATCGGACAGGCCCATGACCACGCCCATGTCGTGCTCGATCAACACCACGGTGGTGCCGAGGTCGCGGTTTACGTCGGCGACGAAACGCGCCATTTCCTGTTTTTCCTCAGCATTCATCCCGGCCATGGGCTCGTCGAGCAGCAACAGGCTGGGCCCGGCGATCAGCGCGCGCCCCAGTTCCACACGTTTTTGCAGGCCGTAGGACAGGTTGCCCGCCAGCACATCGCGGTGGGCCTGCAGCTCCAGGAACGCGAGGATGCCCTGCGCCCGCTGACGGAACGCCTCGGCTTCACGGCGGGCGCGGGGCAAGCCCAGCGCCTGCTCGATCAAGCTGCTGCGCATGTGCCGCGACAGGCCGGTGAGGACGTTGTCGAGCACACTCATTTTCTTGAACAGCGCATTGTTCTGGAAGGTCCGGCCAATGCCTCGGCGCGCCGCGCCCAGCGGATCGATGCGGTGCAAGTGCTGGTCCTCGAAGATGATCTCGCCGGCATCGAAGCGATACACGCCGTTGAGCACATTGAGCAACGAGCTTTTGCCGGCGCCGTTGGGGCCGATCAACGCGCAGATCTCACCGCGCCGCACCTCGAAGGACAACGCATTGATCGCCTTCACACCTTTGAACGACAGCGAGATATCCCGCACCTGGAGAATGGCCTGGGTCATGCGCTTTCCCGTTTGAATTCGGCAAGCCACGTCGGCTCTGTCGTGGAAGTGAGGGGCTGCCAGATGTAGGTGAGGCGCTGGAAGCCGAGCAGTTTGCGCACGCGATTTTTCAGCAGGCGGCGCAGGCCGCTGTGCGGGTGGGCGATGGCCCAGTCGCACAGGCGCCGGCGCCAGGTGCCGTGGGGTGCCAGGCGGCTTTCGATATCCTCGGCCAAAGATTGCAGGCGCGCGGGCGACAGCAGCAGACCGGTGGGAGCGACTTCACTGCGATCGCGCCGCGCCGATGCCGGGCTTTCCGGGAACGCCAGGCCGTGCCCGCTGTTCAGCCATTGCTCGAGCACCACCGCCAGGCCGCCCTGCCACTGGGTGCCCTCCTCGCTCCACAGCGCGGTTTCGCCGCTGGGTTGCCACCAGCGCTGCACCTGCTGCGCGGGGTCGGTGGGGCCCAGCAGCTGGGCAAAATCGAGTCGATTGGCGGCTGGCCAATGCCGTGCCTGTTGGCGGTCCTGCACATAACAATGGGTGGGACGAATGCGCCATAGCTGGTGATGCAAGGCTTCGGTGTCGAGGTGATCGGCGAGGGTCAGCACCGGCCCGCCCACGGACTGCGCCGCCAGGGCCAGCAGCAACAGGTTGGGCTCGAATGCACCGCTGAGGGCCAGCCGCGACGACTCGCCGAAACCCTGTTGGCGCAAGCCATCGGCCAGGCGCTCGACATCGCGCAGCGCGTCGATCCAGCGCCAGGCATACCACTGGCCCTGGCGCTTGTGGCGCAGCGCGGTGTGCAGCGGTGTGATCTGCGCCCAATGCTGCAGTTGCTCCAGGGCCTTGGGCAGATTGCCGAGCAGTTCGGCAGGCCATTCCAGGGCCAGCGGACGCTTGAGTTCGTGCACGCTCATAGGGGTGATGCTCCTATTCAAGGGGTGTGCGTGCGGTGGTCCGCTGGCTGAATTATTTGACTCGACACCGCTCATCTGTGGGCGCTGGCTTGCCGGCGCCCAAGGGGATCGGCTTGAGTCAGTTAGATTGCGCTGGCTTTAAGGTCGCGATAACCGGCCCCCGGATGGTTCGACGCCAGCCGTGCACCGTCGCCGAAGAGTTTCTCGCGCAAGGTGCCCTGGGCGTATTCGGTCTTGTACACGCCGCGCTTCTGCAGTTCCGGCACCAGCAGGTCGACGGCGTCGATAAAGGTTTCGTGGGTCAGCGCGTAGGCCAGGTTGAAGCCGTCGACGTCGGTCTCTTCCACCCATTCCTGCAACAGGTCCGCCACGGTTTCCGGGCCGCCGACAAACAGCGGGCCGAAGCCGCCGATGCCAACCCAATCGGCCAATTCATTCGGGGTCCAGACCTTGTTCGGGTCCGCCGTGGAGAAGGCTTCCACCGCCGACTGAATGGCGTTGGTGTGCACGTGCTTGAGTGGCTCATCGGGTTTGAACTGGCTGAAGTCGATGCCGGTCCAGCCGGAAATCAGCGCCATCGCGCCTTCATAGCTGACATAGGATTTGTACTCCTCGAACTTGGCCTTGGCCTTGGCGTCGGTCTCGCCGACGATCACCGTCTGCAGGTTGAAGATGAGGATTTTCTTCGGATCACGCCCCGCCTCGGCTGCACGCCGGCGGATGTCGGCGACGGTCTTCTTCAGCAGCACTTTGGACGGCGCGGCGACGAACACGCACTCGGCCTGCTCGGCGGCGAACTGCTTGCCGCGACTCGACGCGCCGGCCTGGTACAGCACCGGCGTGCGCTGCGGCGACGGTTCACACAGGTGAATGCCGGGCACCTGGAAGTGCTTGCCGACGTGGCGGATCTCGTGGATTTTGCTCGGGTCGCTGAAGATCCGGCGCTCGCGATCACGCAGCACCGCGCCCTCCTCCCAGCTGCCTTCCCAGAGTTTGTAGCAAACCTGCAGGTATTCCTCGGCGTAGTCGTAGCGCGCATCGTGTTCGGTCTGGGCTTTCTGGCCCAGGTTCTTCGCGCCACTTTCGAGGTAGGAGGTGACAATGTTCCAGCCGACGCGGCCCTTGGTCAGGTGATCGAGGGTCGAAAGCCGGCGCGCGAACGGGTACGGGTGCTCGAACGACAACGACGCCGTCAGGCCGAAACCCAGGTGTTCGGTGACCAGTGCCATCGGTGCTATCAGCGACAGCGGATCGTTGACCGGCACTTGTGCCGCCTGGCGAATCGCCGCGTCGCCGTTACCGTTGTAAACGTCGTAGATGCCCAGTACATCGGCGATGAACAAGCCGTCGAACTTGCCGCGCTCGAGGATTTTGGCGAGGTCGGTCCAGTACTCCAGGTCCTTGTACTGCCACGAACGGTCACGCGGGTGCGCCCACAGGCCAGGGGATTGGTGGCCGACACAGTTCATGTCGAAGGCGTTCAAGCGGATTTCACGGGACATCAAAGCACTCCGTTGAGGTGATAGTTGCCGACAACCTGGTATTTGTGGCGCAGCGGGTCATCGAGGCTCGGCGGCAATGCGGTACGTTGGCCGGTCAGTTCAAATTCGGTGGCGCTGGCAAAAAGCAGGGCTTCGGCGGCAGCGATCTGTGCTTCGGTGATGGCCACCGGGCTCGGGTGGGTCTCGGCGCGTTCGAGCAAGGCGGCGGCCACGTCCACGCGGATCTGCAGGTCGCCGAAGCGGCTGATCACGTAGGGGTCGTCACTCTTCGCGACGGCGCGGCGGGTGCTGTCCAGCAGTTGGCGCGCTTGATTCAGTGCAGTCATGGGGCAGGCTCCTCAGTTCCAGGCGTGGCGTGCGGGCTTCACGCCGTTGAGCACGAAGTTGCCGATCAGGTGGTATTTCCAGCGGGCCGGGTCGTGCAGGGTGTGGGTGCGCGCGTTGCGCCAGAAGCGGTCGAGGTTGTGTTTGCCGGTGACCGAGCGAGTGCCAGCCAGTTCGAAGAGTTTGCTGCTGGCGAGCAAGGCGGTTTCCGCCGACAGCACCTTGGCCTGGGCGACGACCAGTGAAGCGTTGGCGACGCTGTCTTCATTCGGCTCGGCCAGCGCCTGGTCCACCGCCTTGCCGGCCTTGGCGAGGATCGCTTCGGTGCCGTGCACGCGCCATTCCAGATCGCCGATGGCGGCGATGGTGAACGGGTCTTGCCAGCCGTGATCCTGTTGGCTGTCGATCCATGGCCGCGCCTGGCGTGCGTAAATCTTCGCCTGCTCCAGGGCACCGAGGGCGATGCCGGTGTCGACGGCAGCCTGGATGATCTGCGAGATCGGGCCGTTGGCGGTGGGTTGGTCGAAAGCCTGGTGGGCGGGGATCACCGCGCTGAGGGGGACGGTGACGCCGTCGAGGGTCACGCCGCCGCTGGCGGTGGTGCGCTGGCCAAAGCCGTCCCAGCTGTCGATCACACTCAAGCCCGGCGCGTCACGCTCGACAAAGGCGATAAACGCCTGGCCGTGTTCGTTGTTGCCGACGGTGGGCACGATATGCGCGAACAGCGCGCCGGTGCAGTAGAACTTCTCGCCATTGATTTGCGCGGTGTCGCCGTGCACGCGGATCTGCGTGTCGAAGGTGCCGGCGTTTTTGCTCTTGGCTTCGGAGAAGGCGTTGCCGAAACGGTAGCCGGCCAGCACCTTGCCGAAGTAATGGCGTTTTTGTTCCTCGGTCGCGGTTTGCAGCAGGATGTCCACCACGCCCAGGTGGTTCTGCGGGATTTGCCCCAGGGACGGGTCGGCGGCGGAAATCAACTTGATCACCTCGGCCACGGTCACGTAGGACACTTCGGCGCCGCCGTAGGCCTTGGGAATGGTGATGCCCCACAGGCCGCTGGCGGAAAATTCGTCGAGTTCGGCCACCGGCAGGCGGCGCTCGCGGTCACGCACGCTGGCGTCGACGGCGAAGCGTTCGGCCAGGCGCTTGGCGACCTCGATGGCTTCGGCATCCGAGCGGATGATATGGGCAGGGTGTTGAGGATGGGCTGACATGGGCCGACTCCAGGCTCCGATGGGATACTGGAGTGATTGCAGGAGTCGTGCCTGAATTTAATCGCCAGTAAAATCAGCGGGTTGCTGGTTAATCAGGGCGCCAGGGCGGGTTTCAAACCAGCAAAGTGTCCATCCACTGTTGCCTGGCAGACAGTTGAGTCACTCCCCGCTGCATGACGTGGAGGATGAGGAACAGCATGGGTCAAAGCCCTGTGCAGAAACAACAAACTGCCCAACCAACCGTGGCTAGCTGGACAGTTCAAGCACTCAGGGCCGGATCAGACGACAGTTACTTGGAGGATGTCCGAGGAGCCTCGATGTACCGTATCTCGGTACCAGACATCATACTTGACGGACACCGGGCCCTGGCCGACATAGCGTGAGAAGGCACCTTTGGGAACCGGAATTTGTTGCTTGTCACTAGGATTGACCACGGTATGTTTAATCGTCGGCCATCCATGAAATTCCAGATGGATAATGCAATGTTCCTCGATGAGTGCTTGTGGGTACACCGTGCAGATTGCCGCACCCTCCACCTTCGATATTTCGATGATATTTTTTGGAAAATCCTCAAATGCGGGAGCGGAAAACACCGCTTTGGTTTCTTCGGGATTCATGGTCAATGTCCTCTCGGCTAATGCTTACGGGGAATGTATTCACAATGGATTACCCGTGCAAAAAACGGCTGGACATCGCACTTGCAGAAGGTTTCTTCCGTTGTAGCAATGATTAAGCGCTGCCGTCGTCGCCTGCACAACTGTCAGACTTCACAGGTACGGCAAAAAATTGATTGTTTTCAAGGCGTAAGCAAAATGCAGGGTCAAATCACGACATTGCGCACAAAACGCACGGCGACGGAGCCGTCATTACGGTAGGCATGCGGCTGGTGGCTGGCGAACATGAAGAATTCACCGGCGCCTATGGTGGTTTCCCGATCGCCGAGCACCAAGGTCAGGCTGCCCTCGAACACGAACAACTGTTCGCTCCAGCCTTCCAGATCGGGATCCGGGCAATAACGATCACCGGGTTCGAGGCGCCACTCCCATAACTCGACCTCGCGCCGCGCAGTCGCCTTGGCGAGCAACACCGCCTTGCTACCATCGATTTCGCCCGCCCAGGCCAGCTCGTTGATACGGCTGTGATCGCGCACATCCGGGGCCTGGATCAGGTCGCTGAACGCCACGTCCAATGCTTCGGCCACGCGGTCGAGGGTCGACAGGCTGACGTTCTTCTCGCCCGCCTCAATGGCCACCAGCATGCGCCGGCTCACCCCGGACTTTTCCGAGAGCGCAGTCTGGCTCAGGTCGGCGGCATGGCGCAGGCGCCTGACGTTCTGGCTGACGTGCTGCAGGACCGAGGCCCGTTGCGGATTTTCTTTGTGCACTATATTGCTCATAAGGTGGGTGTGCGCAGTATACTGCCCAGCAGTGCGGCGCATTGTGCGGTCCGTGCCTTTCCCTTGCAAGACCGAGCCGCCATGACCGCCGCGAATACCGCCCCACGTTTCAACCGTTTCAGCAAAGCCGAATGTCTCCTGGTGTTTATCACCATGATCTGGGGCGGCACCTTCTTGCTGGTGCAGCATGCCATGACGGTCAGCGGGCCGATGTTTTTCGTGGGCCTGCGCTTCGCCGCAGCGGCCATCGTGGTGGGCTTCTTCTCCCTGCGTACCCTGCGCGGCCTGACCCTGTTCGAGTTGAAGGCGGGCGCCTTCATCGGCACCTCGATCATGTTCGGCTACGGCATGCAGACCATCGGCCTGCAAACCATTCCAAGCAGCCAATCGGCCTTCATCACGGCGCTGTATGTACCGTGCGTGCCGCTGTTGCAGTGGTTGGTGCTGGGGCGCCGTCCGGGGCTGATGCCAAGCATCGGCATCATGCTGGCCTTTACCGGGTTGATGCTGCTGACCGGCCCGACCGGGGCCTCGCTCAACTTCAGCCCCGGCGAGATCGCCACGCTGATCTGCGCGATCGCGGTGGCGGCCGAGATCATCCTTATCGGCGCCTATGCCGGGCAGGTGGACGTGCGCCGGGTGACCGTGGTGCAACTGGCCACCGCCTCGCTGTTGTCATTTTTGATGGTGGTACCGATGGGCGAAGCGCTGCCGGGGTTTTCATGGTTGCTGGTATTCAGCGCCGTGGGCCTGGGCTTGACCAGCGCGGTGATCCAGGTGGCGATGAACTGGGCGCAGCAGAGTGTCTCGCCCACCCGTGCCACGTTGATTTATGCCGGCGAGCCGGTGTGGGCTGGGGTCATCGGGCGGATCGCCGGGGAACGCTTCCCGCCGCTGGCGATGCTGGGCGCGGCGTTGATAGTGGTGGCGGTGATTGTCAGTGAGCTGAAGACGCGCGGTTCGAAAGTTGTCGATGCCAAGGCCGAAGTCGAACCGGAAAGCCAGGCTTGATGATCTAAGCGGCAAACGACAAACGGCAAGAAATATACGCTCGGCTATCCTCTTGTAGCTTGCCGCTTATAGCTGCCCTCTCCGACCTCTGTAGGATCCTGCCACATCTTGCCGTTTGGTGATCGAGAAAGCGGCACGTATGATGCATCCCAAACTCCCGCAGATTAGAAGCCTATGTCCCTGATAGTTCTACTGCTTCTGCCTTTTATTGGCAGCTGTCTGGCGGCCTTGCTGCCGCACAATGCACGTAACACCGAATCCCTGCTGGCGGGCCTTGTAGCCTTGGTCGGTACGATTCAAGTCGCCCTGCTCTACCCCCAGATCGCCCACGGTGGCGTGATCCGCGAAGAATTCATGTGGTTGCCCAGCCTCGGGCTGAACTTCGTGCTGCGCATGGATGGGTTCGCCTGGCTGTTCTCGATGCTGGTGCTGGGCATCGGCACGCTGGTGTCGCTGTACGCCCGCTACTACATGTCACCGGAAGACCCGGTGCCGCGTTTCTTCGCGTTTTTCCTGGCCTTCATGGGGGCCATGCTGGGCCTGGTGATTTCCGGCAACCTGATCCAGATCGTGTTCTTCTGGGAACTGACCAGCCTGTTCTCGTTCCTGCTGATCGGCTACTGGCACCACCGCGCCGATGCACGCCGGGGTGCCTATATGGCGCTGATGGTCACCGGTGCGGGCGGTCTGTGCCTGCTGGCCGGGGTGATGCTGCTGGGGCATATCGTCGGCAGCTATGACCTGGACCTGGTGCTGGCGGCGGGCGAGCAGATTCGCGCGCATTCGCTGTACCCGGTCATGCTGGCGCTGGTGCTGGTGGGCGCCCTGAGCAAGAGCGCACAGTTCCCGTTCCACTTCTGGCTGCCCCACGCGATGGCGGCGCCGACCCCGGTTTCCGCCTACCTGCACTCGGCGACGATGGTGAAGGCCGGCGTGTTCCTGCTGGCCCGCCTGTGGCCGTCGCTGTCCGGCAGCGAAGAATGGTTCTGGATCGTCGGCGGTGCCGGCGCCCTCACCCTCCTCCTCGGCGCTTACTGCGCCATGTTCCAAAACGATCTCAAGGGCCTGCTGGCCTACTCCACGATCAGCCACCTCGGGCTGATCACCCTCCTGCTGGGCCTCAACAGCCCGCTGGCCGCCGTCGCCGCCGTGTTCCACATTCTCAACCACGCGACCTTCAAGGCCTCGCTGTTCATGGCTGCCGGCATCATCGACCACGAAAGCGGTACCCGCGATATCCGCAAGCTCAGCGGCCTGGTGCGGTTGATCCCGTTTACCGCGACCCTGGCGATGGTCGCGAGTGCCTCCATGGCCGGCGTACCGTTGCTCAACGGGTTCCTGTCCAAAGAGATGTTCTTCGCCGAAACCGTGTTCATCACCTCGACCGCCTGGGTAGAGTTCGCCCTGCCGTTGATCGCGACCATTGCCGGTACGTTCAGCGTGGCCTACGCCCTGCGCTTCACTGTCGACGTGTTCTTCGG
Organism: Pseudomonas sp. 13B_2.1_Bac1; assembly: GCF_025466155.1. Lineage (NCBI taxonomy): Bacteria > Pseudomonadati > Pseudomonadota > Gammaproteobacteria > Pseudomonadales > Pseudomonadaceae > Pseudomonas > Pseudomonas sp. 13B_2.1_Bac1. The sequence continues at coordinate 38,486 of NZ_JANLOH010000103.1, forward strand.
CCCGACCGCCACCAACCTGCCGCACACCCCACACGAACCGCCGCGCTGGATGCGCGCGCCGGTCGAGCTGCTGGTGTTCACCTGCCTGCTGGTGGGGATCTTCCCGGCCCAGGTGGTCGGTTCGATCCTCGCCGCCGCCGCCCTGCCGGTCGTGGGCGGAGTGCTGCCCGAGTACAGCCTGGCGATCTGGCACGGCTGGAATGCGCCGATGATCATGAGCCTCGTGGCGATGTCCGGTGGCGTGGTGCTGTACCTGCTGCTGCGCAAGCAGCTCAAGCGCGGGCGCTTCAAGTACCCGCCGATCATCAGTTACTTCAACGGCAAGCGCGGCTTCGAGCGCAGCCTGGTAGTGATGATGCGCGGCGTGCGCAAGATCGAAAAACGCATCAGCACCAAACGCCTGCAGACCCAGCTGTTCCTGCTGGTGCTGGCGGCAGTGATCGCCGGCCTGATCCCGATGCTGCACAGTGGCATCAGCTGGGGCGACCGCCCGAAAATCCCGGGGTCCATCGTGTTCGTGACCTTGTGGCTGCTGGCGATTGCCTGTGCCCTCGGCGCTGCCTGGCAGGCCAAGTATCACCGGCTGGCGGCCCTGACCATGGTCAGCGTGTGCGGCCTGATGACCTGCATCACCTTTGTGTGGTTCTCGGCGCCGGACCTGGCGCTGACGCAACTGGTGGTCGAGGTGGTGACCACCGTGCTGATCCTGCTGGGCCTGCGCTGGCTGCCACGGCGGATCGAAGAAGTCTCGCCACTGCCCAGCTCGCTGCGCAAGGCACGTATCCGTCGCCTGCGTGACTTCCTGCTCTCCACCGTGGTGGGCGGCGGCATGGCGCTGCTGTCCTACGCGATGCTGACGCGCCAGACGCCCAACGACATTTCCTCGTTCTACTTGAGTCGCGCCCTGCCCGAAGGCGGCGGCAGCAATGTGGTGAACGTGATGCTGGTGGACTTCCGGGGCTTCGACACTCTGGGCGAAATCACTGTGCTCGGCGCCGTGGCGCTGACGGTGTACGCCCTGCTGCGCCGCTTCCGCCCGTCCAAGGAAAGCATGCAACTGCCGGCGCAACAGCGCCAGCTCGCGCCGGACGTGGCCACCGACCTGGTCAACCCGCGCCAGGCCAGCGACACCGCCCTGGGCTTCATGATGGTGCCGGCGGTGCTGGTGCGCCTGCTGCTGCCGATTGCGCTGGTGGTGTCGTTCTACCTGTTCATGCGCGGCCACAACCAACCGGGCGGCGGCTTCGTCGCCGGGCTGGTGATGTCGGTGGCGTTTATCCTGCAATACATGGTCGCCGGCACCCAGTGGGTCGAGGCGCAGATGAGCCTGCGGCCGATGCGCTGGATGGGCTTCGGGCTGTTCTCGGCGACCCTCACCGGGCTCGGTGCGCTGTTTGCCGGGTACCCCTTCCTGACCACGCACACCTGGCATTTCAGCCTGCCGCTGCTGGGCGACATTCATATCGCCAGCGCGTTGTTCTTCGACGTCGGCGTGTACGCCATGGTCGTCGGCTCGACGCTGCTGATGCTCACCGCCCTCGGTCACCAATCCGTACGAGCGCATAAACCGAGCAACCAGGCCAAAGTGGTTGCCGCAACGGAAGGAGCCGCCTGATGGAAGAAGTCATCGCAATCGCCATTGGGGTCCTGGCGGCCTCCGGCGTCTGGTTGATCCTGCGCCCACGGACGTTCCAGGTAGTGATGGGCCTGTGCCTGCTGTCGTATGGGGTCAACCTGTTCATCTTCAGCATGGGCAGCCTGTTTATCGGCAAGGAGCCGATCATCAAGGACGGCGTGCCGCAAGACCTGCTCAACTACACCGACCCGCTGCCCCAGGCGCTGGTGCTCACGGCCATCGTGATCAGCTTCGCCATGACCGCCTTGTTCCTGGTGGTGCTGCTGGCCTCCCGGGGCCTGACCGGCACGGACCATGTGGACGGCCGGGAGCCCAAGGAATGACGTGGATGAATCAACTGATCGTCGCGCCGATCCTGCTGCCGCTGCTGACGGCCGCGTTGATGCTGATGCTCGGCGAGAAGCACCGCCCGCTCAAGGCGCGCATCAACCTGTTCTCCAGCATGATCGGCCTGGGTATCGCGATTCTGCTGCTGTACTGGACGCAAAAAGGCGGCCCCGGCTCGATTGGCGTGTACCTGCCGGGCAACTGGCAGGTGCCGTTCGGCATTGTGCTGGTGATCGACCAACTGTCGGCACTGATGCTGGTGCTGACGGGGATCATCGGGGTGAGCGCGCTGCTGTTCGCCATGGCCCGCTGGGACCGTGCCGGCACCAGTTTCCATGCGTTGTTCCAGATCCAGATGATGGGCCTGTACGGCGCGTTCCTGACCGCCGACCTGTTCAACCTGTTTGTGTTCTTCGAGGTGCTGCTGGCGGCGTCCTACGGCTTGATGCTGCACGGCTCGGGGCGGGCGCGGGTGTCGTCGGGGCTGCATTACATCGCGATCAACCTGCTGGCGTCGTCGTTGTTCCTGATTGGTGCGGCGATGATCTACGGGGTCACCGGCACGCTGAACTTCGCTGACCTGGCACTGAAAATCCCGCTGGTGCCCGAGGCTGATCGCGGCTTGCTGCACGCCGGTGCGGCAATCCTCGCCACGGCGTTCCTGGCCAAGGCCGGCATGTGGCCGCTGAACTTCTGGCTGGCACCCGCCTATTCCTCGGCCAGCGCACCGGTGGCGGCGATGTTCGCGATCATGACCAAGGTCGGCGTGTACACCGTGCTGCGCTTGTGGACCCTGCTGTTCTCCGGCCAGGCCGGGGCCTCGGCGCTGTTTGGCGGCGACTGGCTGGTGTACGGCGGCATGGCCACGATCATCTGCGCGGCGCTGGCGATGATCGCTGCGCAGCGGCTGGAGCGCATGGCAAGCCTGAGCATCCTGGTTTCGGCCGGGATCCTGTTGTCGGCGGTGGGTTTTGCCCAGCCCAGCCTGACTGCCGGCGCGCTGTTCTATCTGGTCAGCTCCACGCTGGCGCTGAGTGCGCTGTTCCTGCTGGCCGAATTGATCGAACGCTCGCGCTCGGCCAATGACCTGCCGCTGGACGAGGAAATCGACGCGCTGCCCAAGGCCATGGAATCCTTGCACCCGCGTCCGGGCGTCAACCTCGATGACGAGCAGAAAGCTGTGATCGGCCAGGTCATCCCCTGGACCATGGCCTTCCTCGGCTTGAGCTTCGTGGCGTGCGCCTTGCTGATTATCGGCATGCCGCCGCTGTCGGGGTTTATCGGCAAACTCAGCTTGTTGAGTGCGCTGGTCAATCCGCTGGGCCTGGGCGTCAGTGTCGATGAGCCGATTCGTCCCGCGGCCTGGGGCCTTGTGGCGCTGCTGATCCTGTCCGGCCTGGCCTCGCTGATCGCTTTCGCCCGCCTGGGCATCCAGCGCTTCTGGACCCCGGAGGAGCGCCCCTCGCCGCTGCTGCGCCGCTATGAGTGCGTGCCGATCTTCTTCCTGCTGGGCTTGAGCATCCTGCTGACCTTCAAGGCCGAACCGTTGATGCGCTACACCCAGGCCACCGCCGAGAGCTTGAACAACCCGGAACACTATGTGATGGCGGTGATGGCGACGCGTCCGGTACCCAGCCCTGAGGCCCAGGCGGCCGCGCTGGAGGTGCAACCATGAAGCGACTGTTCCCTGCCCCGTGGCTGTCCCTGGCGTTGTGGATGTTGTGGCTGGTGCTGAACCTGTCGGTGAGCCCCGGCAACCTGCTGCTGGGCGCCCTGCTGGGCTTTCTTGCGCCGTTGATGATGGCACCGCTGCGGCCCTTGCCGATCCGCATCCGCCGTCCTGGCGTGATCATCCGCCTGTTTTTCCTGGTGGGCCGCGATGTGATTGTCTCCAACCTGCAAGTGGCCTGGGGCGTACTGATGTGCGGCTCCCGCCCGCCGCGTTCGCGCTTCATCAAAATCCCCCTCGACCTGCGCGACGCCAACGGCCTGGCCGCGCTGTCGATGATCACCACCGTGGTGCCCGGCACCATCTGGTCGGAACTGGCGCTGGACCGCAGCATCCTGCTGTTGCACGTGTTCGACCTGGAGGATGAAGCGCCCTTCATCGAGCACTTCAAGACCACCTACGAGCGGCCCCTCATGGAGATCTTCGAATGAGCGCCCTGCTTTCCAATGCGATCCTGTTCAGCCTGTTCCTGTTCTCGCTGGCCATGGTGCTGACCCTGATCCGCCTGTTCAAGGGCCCGTCGGCCCAGGACCGGGTACTCGCGCTGGACTACCTGTACATCCTGGCGATGCTGATGATGCTGGTACTGGGCATTCGGTATGCGAGTGACACCTACTTTGAAGCGGCGCTGCTGATTGCACTGTTCGGCTTCGTGGGCTCGTTTGCCCTGGCGAAATTCCTGCTGCGTGGGGAGGTGATTGAATGATGCCGTTGTGGATGGAAATCGTTGTCGCAGTGCTGCTGGTGCTCAGCAGCGTGTTTGCGTTGATTGGCGCGCTTGGCTTGCTGCGGATGAAGGACTTCTTCCAGCGCATGCACCCGCCGGCGCTGGCCTCGACATTAGGCGCCTGGTGCGTGGCGCTGGCGTCGATTATCTATTTTTCGGGGCTCAAGTCCGGGCCGGTGCTGCACGGGTGGCTGATTCCGATTTTGTTGGCGATCACCGTGCCGGTGACGACGTTGCTGCTGGCCCGTACGGCGCTGTTTCGCAAGCGCATGGCCGGTGATGATGTGCCGGCCGAGGTCAGCAGCCGGCGCTGATTCATCAAGCGAACACAGTAAAAAATGTGGGAGCGGGCTTGCTCGCGAATGCGGTTTTTCAGTCAGCACATCAGCGACTGACCCACCGCATTCGCGAGCAAGCCCGCTCCCACATTTGGTTTTGCATTAGACAAATGATCTGATGTGCGCCGCCAACTCCGCTAGCTCGGCATCATCCGCCCGCACAAAATCGTGGGACGAGATATAGCCCTCATAGGCTTCGAAGAACTTCTCCACCTTGGAGCTGATGGGCTTGAAGGTACTGTCCCCGCCCGTCCCATGCATGGGAAACAGCTTCGCATGCAAATGATCCACTCCATACCCTTCAAGAATCATCCCCGTACGGGCCACATCGGGAAACGCGCGGTCGATCTGTTGCGCAGTCTTCTTCGCGGCGATAGCAAGCCCGGCCAACACCTCATCCGACTGCGCAAACGCATAGCTGCCGTAGTGCTGCTTGGGGATTACCACGCTGAAACCCGGTGTATTGGGAAAGATCGAGAGAAACGCCATATGCTGGTCGTCTTCCCACAGAATGTGCGCTGGGGAGGTCTTTTGAACAATGCTGCAGAAAATACACGTCATTTGAATCTCCATCAGTGGCTCTTGTTGCCCTTCAGATAGCACAGATCCCGTTACAAGATCGACGCGCCAAACCTGCGAAACCGTGGCATCCAATCATCGAGAATCTGCGCCGACGCCAGCACGTGATGCGCCCGACCGATCAACAGCCGACGTGGCACAAAGCCGATGTATCGCGAGTCATCGCTGTTATCGCGGTTATCCCCCAGCATGAAATAGCTGTCGGCCGGCACCACCACTGGCGCGAAATTGCGCATCGCCCGCACCGTCGGCATGAACTGCACAGTACGCTGGCGGTTGGCGGCCAATTCGTTCAGCTTGATCCCAGGTACCGTGTGACCGGGGACAATTGGCTCGCTGATGTCCTGCGCATCACTGTAGGTGGCTGGCGTACCGTTGACCCACAGCACTTCATCGCGCATTTCCAGGGTGTCGCCGGGAACGCCGACAATCCGCTTGATCAGGCGCATGCCATCCTTGGGTGACGAGAACGTCACCACATCGCCGCGCTGGGGGTTATCGAGGTGGGCCAGGGAAATATCCGTGAGCGGGACCTTGAGGTCATACGCTACGCGATTGACCAGCACCACATCGCCTTCCAGCAAGGTCGGGCGCATGGAGCCGGAGGGAATCGGATTCCAGTCGGCCAGGGACGTACGGAAAACGCCGAAGCATATCCAGAAAATGATTGCGTAACGGTAACGGATCAACCAACTTCGCATACATCCTCGCGCGACAGAAAGGGGCATCAGGATTGTTTCTTAGACGCCCGGTTGTGGCACGCGAGGATTAAATGAACATTAGCGTCAAAGCGCACTAAAAGGAGTTTTCGCCATGGATATCCGCTGTTCCGTTTTTATCGCAACCAGCATCGACGGTTTTATTGCCCGTCCAGACGGTGATATCGAATGGTTGCACCGACCTGAATACGAAACCGCGGAGTTGAACGGCGTGACCTATGAACGCTTCATCCCCACGGTCGATGCACTGGTAATGGGTCGCAAAACCCTGGAGAAAGTCTTGTCCTTCCCGGATTGGCCCTACGAGGGCACGCCCGTCATTGCCCTCTCCCATCAGCCTCTGCAGATCCCTGCGCATCTGGAGGGCAAGGTCGAGGTCATGGCAGCAGACGTCACCTCACTCGTAGCAACGTTAGCCGAACGCGGTATGAAGCACCTCTATATCGACGGTGGCCAGACGATCCAGGCGTTTCTTGAAGCGGGCCTGGTCAATGAGCTGATCATTACGCGTATCCCGGTTTTGCTCGGGCAAGGCATTCCACTGTTCAGCCAGGTTGGCAGTGAGCGGGAGCTGCAGCATATTGGCACCTACGTGTCGGACAATGGTTTTGTGCAAAGTCGGTATCAAGTAATGTCAGGCGCTCACGCCGCGCAATAATGGATTTCTCTGAAGGAACAGACCATGAACCCACCCCTCGCATTGGTCGCAGGCATAGGCAGCCGTAATCGCTCCATCGGCAAAGCCGGCGGGCTGTTGCGAATGGTGCCGGATGATCTGCGCAGATTCGCTGCCAAGACGATTGGCAAGCCGGTCATCATGGGCCGAAAAACCTTCGAGTCGGTCATTGCCCTCAGCGGTAGGCCATTGGCCAATCGGCCCAACATCGTGCTGTCCAGAAACCCCGACTATGTGCACGAGCACGCTATCGCCTGCCAGTCCCTGGCAGCGGCACTAGAACGCGCAGCCCTCTACACCCCCGAGGAAATTCATATCGGTGGCGGGCCAGAGCTTTATGACCAAGCGATACACCTTGTGGACAGGCTGTACCTGACCCTGTTCGACGATGATCACGAGGGTGAAGCCAGGTTTCCGCGTTTTGAGGATGAGTTCGTTGAGGTCTGCCGCCATGGCGTCCGACAACACGAGGGCCTTGAGTATGAATGGGTGGACTACGTCAAGCGTAGATAACCACGCGATGAAACGGCCACGCTAAAAACTGTAGGGGCTGGCTTGCGGCGATGGCGGTGTATCAGCCAGCATGTTCGGTGGCTGATACACCGCCATCGCAGGCAAGCCAGCTCCCACATTTGGATTGGGGACATCTGCGGATCGGCCGCGTGTCTGCCAACAATCCATTGACTAAATCCTTCTGAAAAACCATAGCCGTCCGTTGAAGGCTATGGCGTCGTACCCAGACGCTGCCGGTCAACGCTACGGAGGACCTGGCGTCAGCTCAAGCGCTGGCAAGCATTTGGCTTTTCACAGAAAAATCTGAAACCGAAGAATTCGCAAAGTGGGCACGGTAAAAAATGTGG
>NZ_JANLOH010000048.1:0-44068 GCF_025466155.1 Pseudomonas sp. 13B_2.1_Bac1
AGCGGCGACGCGGTCTCGGCACTAAACCCAGATCACCTCCCACAACGGATCACCCCAATCCCCCCAACAACCCGGCTCCCACATTCGGACTGCGGTCCAAATGTGGGAGCGGGCTTGCTCGCGAAAGCGGCGACGCGGTCTCGGCGCTAAACCCAGATCGCATCCCACAGCGGATAGTCGCCGATTCGTTCTACCAAGTTGGCCCGCAATGGATTAGCCACCACATACCTGGCCATTTTCACCAGGTCGTCTTCCTTTCGTAACGCACGATCATGAAAGCTGGTTTGCCAAAGCCTGCCTTTGCGACCGCTGGCCCCGTTAACCGTGCGGGTGCTTTTGGATTTCACCTGGCACATCAGGTCTCCCAAGGAGCCTTTTTGCAGTTCGATCAGCCAGTGGAAATGGTCTGGCATCACCACCCAGGCCAGGGAGTTGGCCAGCCCTTGGTACTGAGCGAGCCGGAATTGCCCGACCACCAGGCGGCCGAGGTGGAAGTCGCGAAATATCGGCAGGCGTTCGTGGGTGTTGGTGGTGATCAGGTAGACACGGTTCGGTTCGCTGAACCGCCCGATACGCAGGCGGTGTGAAGTGGCTAAATCAGGCATCCTTGGCCTCTCTTCAAATGGTGTCCTGAGAGGCTAGATCTCGCCGATCAATACTGGGCGCCAGGCTTTTGGCAGGATGTGTCTGGAAGACCGCTTTCGCGAGCAAGCCCGCTCCCACTGGGGGTGGAGGGATTCAAACATTTTGTGTTCAACACCGCAGAAATGCAGGCGCTGGCTGCCTGCGATGCAAACACCCCCCTCTATCAGTCCGGCTCACACCCCTTGAGCACCAACCGGATGATCGTCTGCGCCGCCGCTTCATAGTCCGCCTCGTCCAATTTGGCCTTTCCGGTCACCGCCGAGATCTGCCAATCGAAATCCGCATAGGTCTGCGTCGCTGCCCAGATGCTGAACATCAGGTGGTTGGGGTCAATGGCGGCGATCAGGCCGCGATCTACCCAGTTCTGGATGCAGTCGATGTTGTGCTTGGCCTGGGCGTTGAGCTGTTCAACCTGGTCGGCACTGAGGTGCGGTGCGCCGTGCATGATTTCGCTGGCGAATACCTTGGAGGCGAAAGGCAGGTCGCGGGAGATGCGGATTTTCGAGCGGATGTAGTTGCTCAGTACCACCGACGGCTCACCCTCGGGGTTGAACGGCGTGGACGCTGCCAGGATCGGCTCGATAATGCTTTCGAGCACCTCGCGATAGAGGTTGTCCTTGGACTTGAAGTAGTAATAGACATTGGGCTTGGGCAGCCCGGCCTTGGCGGCGATGTCGCTGGTTTTGGTCGCGGCGAAGCCCTTGTCGGCAAACTCCTCGCTGGCCGCCCGCAGGATCTTTTCTTTGTTGCGCTCGCGAATGGTGCTCATAAACCAGGGTTTTCCTTGCCAGGACAGGCGGTTGCGCATGGTAGCACCGGCCTTGCGCAGCGCTCAAGAATCCTACTCCAGGCCTTGCAGGCCGGGGGCTTGCGCCAGATTGTCTGTCTTGATGCTGAACGCATTCAAGGTTGTACAGGCATAGGCCGGGCGCGCTGCTAGAGTTCAGGTCAGCCACCGACTCATTGCAGCGGTCGGTCTATCCTGATTTCGGCGTTCGAGAGAGAAACCGTGGAGAAAAGCAAACGACGCACGTTCGCCTGGCTGGCGGGCGTCGTCCTGGTGGTACTGGCGATTGTCCTGGGTCTCCATTTCTTCACCGCGCAGCACAAGGGCAAGCCTGCAGCCACAGGTGAACCGGTGGCCGTGGTGCCCGTCGCCTTGCAGGATGTGCCGGTGTACATCGACGCCCTCGGCACCGTGACCCCGACACGCAGCGTCACGGTGGTCAGCCAGGTCGACGGCATCCTCAGCAGCGTCGAATTCAAGGAAGGCCAGCACGTCAGCAAGGGCCAGGTCATCGCCCGCATCGACGACCGTGCGCTCAAGGCGCAATTGGCTGTGGCCAAGGGCACGCTGGCGCATGACCAGGCGGTATTGAGCAATGCCCAGCGCGACCTGGCCCGTTATCGCGACCTGGTCAAGGCCGGCTCCACCAGCCAGCAAACCCTCGATACCCAGGCCGCCCTGGTGCAGGAGCAGCAGGGCACCGTCGCCGCCGACCAGGGCAATGTGCAAAACCTCGACGTGCAACTGAGCTACTGCACCATCACCTCGCCGGTCGATGGCGTAGTTGGCCTGCGCCTGGTCGACCCCGGCAACTACGTGACCACCACCAGCACCACCGGCATTGTGGTCATTACCCAGATGAACCCGGCCACGGTGGTGTTTGCCGTGCCCGAAGATGACCTGGGCAGCATCGACCAGGCCATGGCCCGTGGCAGCGTGACCGTGCTGGCCTACGACCGCAATAAAAAGACCCTGCTGGCCACTGGCAGCCTGCTGGCCCTGGATAACCAGGTCGACACCAGCACCGGCACGATCAAGGTCAAGGCGCAGTTCGACGACGCAGGTGATGCGCTGTTCCCCAACCAATTCGTCAACGCGCGTCTCAAGGCCGACACCTTGAGCCAGGTCGCCGTGGTGCCGACCCGGGCGATCCAGCACGGCAGCAAGGGGGATTTCGTGTTTGTGGTCAACGGCGACAAAGCCGCGCTGCGCAACGTCAAGACCGGGCCGTCGATGGGCGATGTCTCGGCGATCCTCGACACCGGCGTCAAGCCTGGCGAGCAGGTGGTCACCGAAGGTGCCGATAAACTTGACGACGGTTCGCCGGTAAAAGTCGTCGCCCAGTAAGGAGCTGCCGGTCATGAATGTCTCGCGGCCCTTTATCGAACGCCCGGTGGCAACCACGCTGATGATGGTGGCCGTGCTCTTGCTCGGGTTGCTCGGGTACCACTTGCTGTCGGTGTCGGCGTTGCCCGAGGTCGATTACCCGACCATCCAGGTCTTCACCCAATACCCCGGCGCCAGCCCGGATGTGGTCAGCTCCTCGATCACCGCGCCGCTGGAGCGCCAGCTTGGCGAGATGCCGGGGCTCAAGTCGATGAACTCCACCAGCTCCGACGGCGCCTCGGTGGTGACCCTGCAATTCGACTTGTCGTTGTCCCTGGATGTCGCTGAACAAGAAGTGCAGGCGGCGATCAACGCGGCCGGTACCTTCCTGCCGGCGAACCTGCCGTACCCGCCGGTCTACAGCAAGGTCAACCCGGCGGACGCGCCGGTGCTGACACTCTCGCTGACCTCCGATGTGCTGCCGCTGACCAAGATCGAAGACCTGGCCGACACGCGCCTGGCGCAGAAAATCTCGCAGATCACCGGCGTCGGCCTGGTCACCATCAGCGGCGGCCAGCGCCCGGCGGTGCGGGTCGAGGCCAATACCTCGGCGCTGAACAGTCTCGGCCTGTCCCTGGATGACCTGCGCACCTCGCTCGGCACCGCCAACGTCAACCAGGCCAAGGGCAATATCGACGGCAAGTTCCAGGCGTATTCCATCGGCGCCAACGACCAACTGCAATCGGCCGAGGAGTACCGCGACCTGGTGATCGCCTACAAGAACGGCGCGCCGATTCGCCTGTCGCAGATCGCCAGTTCGACCCAGGGCGCCGAAAACCCGCGCCAGGCCGCCTGGACCAACAGTACGCCGTCGATTGTGTTGAATATCCAGCGCCAGCCTGGCGCCAACGTGATCCAGGTGGTCGATCGCGTGCAGCAATTGCTGCCCAAGCTGCGCGCCAGTCTGCCTGCCACATTGAAGGTCGACGTGCTCACCGACCGCACCCAGACCATCCGCGCGTCGGTCACCGATGTGCAGTACGAATTGGCCATGGCCATCGCGCTGGTGGTGATCGTGATTTTCATCTTCCTGCGCAACGTCGCGGCGACGATCATTCCGGCGGTGACCATCCCGCTGACGCTGGTGGGTACGCTGGCGGTGGCCTATGCCCTGGGCTTTTCCCTCAACAACCTGACGCTGATGGCGCTGACCATCGCCATCGGTTTCGTGGTGGATGACGCGATCGTGATGATCGAAAACATCACGCGCTACCTGGAGGCTGGTGACTCGCCGCTGGAGGCGGCCCTCAAGGGCTCGGCGCAGATCGGTTTCACGATCATCTCGCTGTCGATTGCGCTGATCGCGGTGATGATCCCGTTGCTGTTCATGGGCGATGTGGTCGGGCGGCTGTTCCGCGAATTCGCCATGACCGTGGCGGTGACTATCGTGATCTCCGCGCTGATTTCCCTGACGCTCACGCCGATGATGTGCGCGCGGATGCTCAAGCACCGGCAGCAGGAACACCGGGTGGATTTCTTCGACCGCATCAACACGCACTATGTGCGGGGCCTCGATTGGGTGCTGGCGCACCGCACGCTTACGTTGATCTCGGTGGTGCTCACCGCAGCCCTGACCCTGGTGACACTGGTGCTGATGCCCAAGGGCTTTTTCCCTGATCAGGACACCGGCCTGATCCAGGGGATTTCCCAGGCGGCGCCGACCATTTCGTTCCAGCAGATGCAGGTGGAGCAGCAGCGCCTGGCCGCGCGGATTCTCAAGGATCCGGCGGTGCAGAGCCTGTCGTCCTTCGTCGGCATCGACCAGACCAACCCGACCATCAACCAGGGCAACCTGCTGATCAACCTCAAGCCCCGAGGCGAGCGCGACAGCAGCACCGAAGTGATCCGCCGCCTCGCCGATGCCAACGCCGACGATGCCGGCATCCGCCTGTACCTGCACTCGGTGCAGGACCTGACGCTGGACGCCACGGTGTCCACCACCAGCTATCGCCTGGGCCTGCAAGCCACCGACCCGGATGAGCTGGAGCAGTGGACCAACAAGCTGCTCGCGGCGATCAAGCAGGACCCGATGTTCACCGACGTGCAAAGCCAGGCGATGCAGTTTGGCAACCAGATCCAGCTGACCTTCGACCGCGCCACCGCCTCGCGCCTGGGCATCACCCCGCAAGCCATCGACGATGTGCTGTATGACGCGTTTGGCCAGCGCCAGGTGTCGACGATCTACACCCAGCTCAACCAGTACCACGTGGTGATCGCCACCGATCATCCGCCGCGCAACCTGCCGGATCTGCTCACCGGCTTGTACGTGGACATTCCCGCCGGCGGCGTGGCGCCGCTGTCGAGCATGGCCACGATGCAGGTGGTGCGCACCCCGGTGACCATCAATCGCCTGGGGCAATTTCCCTATGCGGATGTGTCGTTCAACCTCGCGCCGGGGCAAACCCTTGGCGCAGCGGTGACCCGGCTCAAGGACATCGAGGCCAAGGTCGGCCTGCCGCTGTCGGTGCAGGCCAACCTTGAGGGGGCGGCGGCGACGTTCGAGGCGTCGCTGTCCAACCAGGTGTTCCTGGTGGTGGCGGCGATTGTGGTGGTGTACCTGATGCTGGGGATTCTCTACGAGAGCTTCGTGCACCCGGTGACGATCCTCTCGACGTTGCTTTCGGCCGCCCTCGGCGCGTTGCTTGCGCTGCTGGTCACTGGCACGCAGTTCGACATCATCGGTTTGATCGGCATCGTGCTGTTGATCGGCATCGTCATGAAGAACGGCATCATGATGGTCGACTTCGCCCTGGCACTGCTGCGCGAGGGCGGGCTGACCCCGGTGGCGGCGATCCGGCAGGCGGCGGAGTTGCGGTTTCGGCCGATCCTGATGACCAGCATGGCCTCGCTGTTCGGCGCGGTGCCGCTGGCGCTGGGCACCGGTATCGGCTCGGAACTGCGCCATCCACTGGGCATCGCGATCATTGGCGGGCTGATGCTCAGCCAGTTGCTGACGCTGTTTTCCACCCCGGTGATCTTCCTCGCCATGCACGGGCTGGAACAGCGCTTCAGCCGGCGCCCGGTTGAAGCGGACCCGGCGCAATGAACCTCAGCGCGCCGTTTGTCCATCGCCCCATCGCCACCACCCTGATGGCGGCGGGGCTGGCGCTGTTCGGCGCGCTGGCCTTTATGCTGTTGCCGGTGGCGCCGTTGCCGGAGGTGGATTTCCCCACCATCAGCGTCAGTGCCTCGTTGCCCGGCGCCGACCCCAATACCGTCGCCAGCTCGGTGGCCACGCCGCTGGAGCGCGAGTTCGGGCAGATCGCCGGGGTCACGCAAATGACCTCCGCCAGCAGCCTCGGCTCCACCCGCATCACCCTGCAGTTTGACCTCAACCGCGATATCGACGGCGCCGCGCGCGACGTGCAGGCAGCGATCAACGCGGCGCGCACCAACCTGCCGAGTGACCTGTCCGGCAACCCGACCTATCGCAAGGTCAACCCAGCCGACTCGCCGATCATGATCATCAGCCTGACCTCCGACAGCGCCACGCCGGGGCAGATGTACGACGTGGCCTCGACCCTGCTGGAGCAGAAACTGTTGCAGACCACCGGCGTCGGCGACGTGACGGTCGGCGGCGGTGCGCTGCCAGCGGTGCGCGTGGAGCTCAACCCGGATCGCCTCAACCGGTACGGCGTCAGCCTGGAGCAGGTGCGCCAGGTCATCAGTGCCTCGAATGCCAACCTGCCCAAGGGCAACGTGGCAATCGGTGACCGCTCCTACGGGATTGGCGCCAATGACATGCTGCTCAACACCGACGACTATGGCCCGTTGGTGGTCAAGGAACACAACGGCGACCTGATCCGCATCGCGGACCTCGGCTATGTGCGCGAAGACGTGCAGGACCTGCGCAACTTCGGCCTGTCCAACGGCAAGCCGGCGGTGTTGCTGGTGGTGTTCAAGCAACCCGGCGCGAATGTGATCGACACGGTGGACGCGGTAAAAGCCTCGCTGCCGTTTCTGCAAAGCTCGATCCCGGCGTCGATCAAGCTCAACCTGTTGATGGACCGCACCACCACCATCCGCGCCTCGCTGCATGATGTGGAAGTGACCCTGCTGGCGTCGATCCTGCTGGTGACGCTGGTCACGTTCGGGTTTTTCCGCGACTGGCGCAGCACGCTGGTGCCGGCGATCGTGGTGCCGCTGTCGTTGCTCGGCACCTTCGGCGCGATGTACTTCCTCGGCTACAGCCTGAATAACCTGTCGTTGATGGCGCTGACCATTTCCACCGGGTTTGTGGTGGACGATGCCATCGTGGTGGTGGAAAACATCATGCGCCACCTGGAGAAAGGCGAGAGCCGGGTCCAGGCCGCGCTGAATGGCGCCAAGGAGGTCGGCTTCACCGTGCTGACCATCAGCGTGTCGCTGGTCGCGGTGTTCATTCCGCTGCTGTTGATGGGCGGGATTGTCGGGCGGCTGTTCCGTGAGTTTTCGGTATCGCTGTCGGTGGCGATCGTCATCTCGATGCTGATCTCGCTGACGGTCACGCCGATGCTCGCCAGCGTGTTGCTGCGCGCGCCCAAGGAGGTGCACGAAGGCGATGAACACCCGGATTCGCGTTTTCACCGTTTCTATGACCGGACCCTGGGGTGGGTCATCGAGCATTCGATCCTGATGGGCCTGGTCACGGTGCTGGTGATTGTGCTGGCCGGGGTGCTGTATGTGCTGGTGCCCAAGGGCTTTTTTCCCCAGGAAGACACCGGCCGCCTGCAGGGCAGCATCCTGGCCAACCAGAGTATTTCCTACGGGGCGATGCAGAAGGACTTCACCGAGATCAACCGCAAGGTCATGACCAACCCCAATGTGGAAACCGCCGCCGGGTTTGTCGGTGGCGGCGGCGGTGGCGGTGGGGCGGTCAACAGTGCGCAGATGTTCGTGCTGCTCAAGCCACTGGGCGAGCGCAAGGACGACGCCACCCAGGTGATCGGGCAAATCCGCCACGCCCTCGGTGACTTGCCCGGCACCAAGCTGTTTCTGCAGTCGGCCCAGGACATCACTGTGGGCGGCCGCCAGAGCGGCGCGCAATATCAATACACGCTCACCGCCGATGACCAGTCATCCCTGGACGAGTGGGTGCCGAAGGTGGTGGCTGTGTTGCGCAAGCTGCCGCAGTTGACCGACCTGAACACCGACCAGCAGGACAACAGCCTGCTGGCCAATGTCGGCATCAACCGCGACACGGCGGCGCGGCTCGGGGTGAGCATGTCGGCCGTCGACCAGACGCTGTACGACGCCTTTGGCCAGCGCCAGGTCTCGACCCTCTACCGTGCCGCCAACCAGTACCACGTGGTGATGGAAATCGCCCCCGAATACTGGACCGACCCGTCGGCGCTCAAGGGCATTTATGTGCCGGTGGGCAGCGCGGCGCTGGCCAGCAAAGGCAGCGTCGTCGCGCCCAACCTGGCGGCGCAGTCGACCTTGGTGCCACTGTCGGCGATTGCCGATGATTCGGTGGCGCGCACGGCGATTTCCATCAGTCACCAGGGCAGTTTTCCGGCGGTGACGGTCTCGTTCAACCTGGCGCCCGGCACGTCCATCGGCCAAGCCACCGCCTTGGTCGACGACGCGGTGAAGCAACTGCGCATGCCCGCCAGTGTGGTCGGGCAGTTCGCGGGCACCGCCCAGGTGTTCCAGTCGTCGGTGGCCAGCGAGCCGTTGCTGATCGTCGCGGCGTTGCTCTCGGTGTACATCGTGCTGGGCATTCTGTATGAAAACCTGATGCACCCGCTGACGATTCTTTCCACCTTGCCCTCGGCGGGTGTCGGTGCCTTGATCGCGTTGCTGCTGACCGGCACCGAACTGTCGATCATCGCGCTGGTGGGCGTGATTTTGTTGATCGGCATCGTCAAGAAGAACGCGATCATGATGATCGACTTCGCGATCACCGAACGGCGCGAATTCGGGCTCACGGCCAAGGCGGCCATTCGCCGTGCATGCCTGATCCGCTTCCGGCCGATCATGATGACCACCCTGGCGGCGATCCTCGGCGCGCTGCCGCTGGTGCTGGGCACCGGCTATGGTTCGGAACTGCGCCGGCCGCTGGGGATTTCGATTATTGGCGGGTTGCTGCTCAGCCAGGTGCTGACGCTGTACACCACCCCGGTGATTTACCTGTGGCTCGACCGGGCGTCCCAGCGCCTGGGACGGCGTAAGGAAGCAAGCGCATGAAACTCACAAATAGCGTGCTGTTGTTAAGCCTGGTACTCGGTGGTTGCATGGTCGGGCCCGACTATCAAAAGCCTGCGATGCCGCTGCCGCAGACCTTCAAGGAAGGCGCGCAGTGGCAACGCGCGGCGTCCAATCCCCAGGGCGCGTTGGACAGCCAATGGTGGCTGGCGTACCAGGACCCGGTGTTGAATGACCTGGTGGCGCGCTCGGCCCAGGCCAACCAGTCGATCATTGCCGCTGAAGCCGCGTATCGGCTGGCCCAGGCGCAAGTGGCGTCGAGCCGCGCCGGGCTCTGGCCGACGGTGGGCGTGGGCTTGTCCGGCTCGCGCGGCGAGGGCGGTGACGGCACTACGTCCAGCAGCACCACGTCGACGGGCGTGAAAAACAGCGTCAGCGCGACGTTGACCGCCAGTTGGGAGCCGGACCTGTGGGGCGAGGTGCGTCGCGGCATCGAGTCAAGCCAGGCCGCCGCGCAGCAATCCGATGCGTTGCTGGCCGGGGTGCGCTTGTCCATCAGCTCCAGCGTGGCCAGTAACTACCTGGCGCTTCGCCAGATGGATATCGACGTGCGCCTGCTCCAGCAGCAACAGGCGATCAACCAGCAGTTGCTGGCCATGATCCAGGCCCAGTTCACCCAAGGCGTGGCGACCAACGATCAGTTGCTGGTGGCTCAGGACCAACTGACCACCTCGATTGCCGACCTGCAGACTTCCCAGCGCGACCGCGAGCAATATGAACACGCATTGGCGGTGCTGGTGGGCATGGCGCCGAGTGAATTCAGCGTGGCGCCACGCAATGACTTCAGCTTTGTCGTGCCGCGCCCACCGCTGACCCTGCCGTCGACCTTGCTGCAACGGCGCCCGGATGTGGTGGCGGCCGAGCGCTCGGCGGCGGCGGCCAATGCGAAAATCGGCGTGGCTGAGGCAGCGTTTTTCCCGACACTGGATTTGACCGCCCAGCTGGGTTATCGCGGCAGCGCCTTGGGCGGGTTGTTCTCCTTGCCCAACCGCATCTGGACCCTGGGGCCGGCGCTGGCAGAGACGATCTTCGACGGCGGCGCTCGTGAGGCCGCGGTCAAACAGGCCGAGGCCAGCTACGACCAGATCGCCGCAAACTACCGTGGCACGGTGCTCAGCGCCTTGCAGAACGTCGAGGACAACCTGTCGGCGATCAATCACCTGCAAACCCAGGCCGATGCCTTCCAGCAGGTCTACCAGCGCAACCAGCAACTGTTCGGCAGCCAGGAGGCGCAATTGCTTGCGGGCACGGTCAGTCGCGAGACGGTGTTGACCCAGCAACTGGTGTTGCTGCAAGCCGAACAGAACCTGCGTGACACCCAAGGGCAGCTCAGCCAGGGCAGTGTGGCGTTGATTCAGAGCCTGGGCGGTGGTTGGCAGCCCTGATGCCCCGCTCATCACGCAGGCGGGGAGGCCGCCATCGCCGGCAAGCCAGCTCCCATCCGGCGAGCAAGATCAACAGCAGATCGGCAGTGATCCGCGTTATATTCGCGGCATTCTCACGGCAGGAAGTCCCCCAATGGCAGGAAGCAGTTTGCTGGTTCTGATCGACGACATCGCCGCGGTGCTCGACGATGTGGCGTTGATGACCAAGATGGCCGCCAAGAAAACCGCCGGGGTCCTCGGCGATGACCTGGCACTCAACGCCCAGCAGGTCTCGGGAGTACGCGCCGAACGGGAGATCCCGGTGGTGTGGGCGGTGGCCAAGGGCTCGTTTCTCAACAAGCTGATTTTGGTGCCGGCGGCGCTGTTGATCAGTGCGTTTGCGCCTTGGGCGGTCACGCCGCTGTTGATGCTGGGCGGGGCTTACCTGTGTTTCGAAGGGTTTGAAAAGCTCGCACACACCTTCCTGCACAAACGCACCGAAGAGCAGGCGCATCTGGTCGAGGCCGTGGCCGATCCGGCAACCGACCTGGTGGCGTACGAAAAGGACAAGATCAAAGGCGCGATCCGCACCGACTTCATCCTCTCGGCGGAAATCATCGCGATCACTCTCGGCACCGTGGCCGCTGCACCGTTGATGCAGCAGGTGGTCGTGCTGTCAGGCATTGCCGTCGTCATGACCATTGGCGTGTACGGCCTGGTGGCCGGCATCGTCAAGCTCGATGACCTGGGCCTGTGGCTCACCCAGAAGCCCGGCCAGATGGCGCGCAGCATCGGCGGCGCAATCTTGCGCGCGGCGCCGTACATGATGAAAAGCCTGTCGGTGATTGGTACGGCGGCGATGTTCATGGTCGGCGGCGGCATCCTGACCCATGGCGTGCCGGTGGTGCATCACTGGATCGAGTCGGTCAGCCAGAGCACCGCAGGCTTGGCGTGGTTGATGCCGACCTTGCTGAATGCGGTGGCGGGGATCATTGCGGGGGCGGTGGTGTTGGCCGTGGTGTCGGTGGTCGGCAAGGTATGGCGAGCGACGAAAAGCTGATTCACGGCTGTTCAAGCTTAATCCAGCTGTTCCAGGCGGCAGGTGTGCCTCCTGGTCACAGTGTCAGCTGAGTCAGCAAAATCAGCGCAATAAAAAAGGCCATTCATTCGAATGGCCTTTTTTTGTCGGCGGTTACTCCGCAATCTGCAACTTGCGCGACTCGGTATAGATATACCGTACCTTTTCATACTCGAACGGTGAGTTCATCTGCCCATAGCGGAAGCTGGTCTGGTAGCGCTTGTCGACCGCGCGCAGGGCCCAGATTTCCGGGTGGTTTTCGCTGACTTTGGACACGTTGAGGAAGTTGATCTCGGTCTCCGCGCCGTAATCGACCAGCAAGCCCGTGGTGTCACGCAGGTTCGACGGGCCGAAGATCGGCAGCACCAGGTACGCGCCGCCTGGCACGCCATAGAAGCCCAGGGTCTGGCCGAAGTCTTCGCTCTGGCGCGGCAGGCCCATGGCGGTGGCCGGGTCCCACAGGCCGGCGATGCCGATGGTGGTGTTGAGCAGCAGGCGCCCGGTGGTTTCCAGGGAGCGGTGGCCCTTGAGCTGCAGCAGGCTGTTCAACAGGTTGGGCACGTCGCCCAGGTTGTTGAAGAAATTGCTCACGCCGGTGCGCAGGAAGCTCGGGGTGACGTAGCGGTAACCGTCGACCACCGGCAGGAACACCCATTGGTCGAAGCGGTAGTTGAAGTGGTACACGCGGCGGTTCCACGACTCCAGCGGGTCGTAGACGTTGAGCGCGGTCAGCGACGAACGCTCGAACTCGCGTTGGTCCAGGCCCGGGTTGAACTTGAGCTTGGTCAGCGGTTCCTTGAAGCCATCGGAGCCCACCACGGTAGGCGCATGGGCCTTGCTGTTGTCGGCGTTGGCCACGCCTGCGCACATCAAGGCGGCAAGCAGCAGAAGATATTTAGCCACGGAAGAACTCCAGCATGGCGTCGGCGTTGACGCGGTAATTGAGGTTGCCGCAGTGGCCGCCCAGCGGGTAGACGGTCAAGCGATCGCCGAAGGTTGTACGCAGGAAACCGAGGTCGCCGGGGCCCAGGATCACATCGTCGGCGTTGTGCATGACGGCGATTTTCGGGCTGTTGTGCAGGTAATCCTTGAGTGCATACAGGCTGACCTGGTCAACCAGTTGCAGCAGGCTGCCTCCATCGGAACGGGCGCGCCACATCGGGATGACCTGCTCGGTCAGGTAGCAGTCGAAATCGCATTGCAGCGCACGCTTGAGGAACGGCGTGAGGCTGGTGCCTTCGGTGATCGGGTATTTCGGCGGGATGATCAGGCCACGGCGGTTGATCAGGTCCGAAGTGAAGGCAATGTCGGCGGCCGAGAAGCGGAAGGAGGTGCCGATCAGCATGGCCATCTGTTCGTTGGTCAGGTGCTGCTTGGAGTTCTGGAAGTCGTAGAGCAGGGCGTCATTGAGGTCGATGTAGCCCTTTTGCTGGAAGTAGCGGGTGAGCTTGTTCAACACCAGCTCATAGAACGTGGTGGTGTTGTTGATGCCCTTGACCTCGGTCTGGACCAGTTTGTCGAGGTTGGTGATCGAGGTGTAGAGGTTGACCGGCGGGTTGAGCAGCAGCACTTTCTTGAAGTTGAAGCTGCGGCGGGTCTCGTCGAGTTTGCTGACAAAGGCCGCATCCAGGGCGCCGAGGCTGTAGCCGGTGAGGTAGAAGTCGGTGACCGGCAGCGAGGCATTCTGTGCACGCACGGCCTGCATCACGCGGTACATGTCTTCGGCGTCTTCCTGGCTGATGCCCGGGGTGGCGAAGCGCGAAGCCGAGGCGATGAAGTCGAAGCTGGTCGGCGACGACAGTTGCACCACGTGGTAGCCGGCCTGGTAATAAAGTTTTTTCAGGTATTCGTTGATGCTGCTGTCAAACCGCGCACCGGTACCGGCGATCAGGAAGATCAGCGGGGCGGCACGGTCCTGCTTGGCGATGCGGTAAGTCAGCTTCTTCACCGCCCAGAAGTTGTCCGGCAGGCTGAATTCGCGCTCGGGGCGCATGTTCAGGGTGTAGTCGGACTGGTTGATCTCGTCGTCGCTCGGCAATTTGGGCCGCAGGTCAGGCGGTGTGGTCGCGATGGTCGCTTCGAACGGGTTGGTCAAAGGGTAGCCATAGCTGGCTTGGTCGATATCGACGGCCAGTGCTGACGCACTCAAAAAAAGGCTGCCCAGCAAGGCAGCACAGCGCAAGGAACGGAGCATGACTTTATCCCTAAGAGGAAACGTGCTGAATGAAGTTCGCAGGCTATGACCACCGCGTTGCCACCGAAGTGCCAGCCCTCGGCACTAAAAGTCGGAAAAAAACGTCGGAATCGGGGTAATAGTAGCCAGACGATACACTTTGGCACGCTTTGTTGAACAGTTATCTGCGTACACACCTTGCTAACGGCCGCCGGCGCATTAAGCTGAGCGCCGTTTTTGCCTATCGGAGTGCTCCATGTCTCGCCGCTTGCCGTTGATTTTGCTGCTTATCGCCTTGCCATTGTGGCTGGCTGCCAGCTATGCCGCGCGTTATGGCTTCATGGAGGATGGCCAGTGGGTCGGCATCTGCGCGGATGAGGCCAGCCGCTGGGAATGCCAGGTGCGTTCGAACCTGGGCTTGATGATTCACTTCAAGGTGTTGGGCTGGGCAGCACTGGTGACGTCGGTACTCGCGTTCTTCGTGCCGGGCCGTGCGGGGTGGGGTTTGGCGGTGTTGGGGCTGGTGTTCGGCCTGCCGGCGCTGGCGTTGTACAACACCACCTTTGCGGTGTTTGCGGTGGTGATCGCGGGGTTGCGGTTGGTACGCAAGCCCAGGGCTGTCTGAATAGGCGCTATCGCCGGCAAGCCAGCGCCTACGATCACGTGTAGGCGCTGGCTGGCCGGCGAAAGCGGTATTACGCCTTACGCACTCGTAGGCAGCGCCACAACGCTACAACCATGAGCAGGCTAACCACCGCCCAACCCCATGCCTGCTGGTTCAACAACCCTTCACGGTACAGCTGCGGCGCAATGCCGGCGCCGATGATGAAGGTCAGCAGGGCAATCTCCCGGCGTGGCCCGGTCACCGGGCGTACCAGATACACCAAGGCCGGCAATACCAGCGCTGCACTCGGGAAGCTGCGATAACGCGGGTCGAACACCAGCGCCAGCATCATCACGGCGCCAGCAAAGCCGGCGATTGCCACCAGCCAGCCCGCGCGCTGCTCCAGCCAGTTGAACGCCCGCTCGCGCCAACCTTCGCGCGCGCTCAAGGCCAGCGCAGCGTGGGCCAGCACCAGCAGGTTCAGCGCGACCAGTAACCCGGCCCATACCCACTCATCATTGAAACGCGCGGTCACGCGAGTCAGTTCAGCCCAGGTGCCGATGGAGCAGGCCGCCACTGCGCCCAGCAGCGGCAGGGCAAACGCGGCCCGAGTGCTGCGCACGCGACCGCCGAGCGCCAGCGTGCCCAGCAGGATAATCCCGCCCACCCCCAGCCACAGCGGCCAATACGGCACGTTGGTCACCGGGCCGGCGAGGATGCCCTTGTCCTGGCGATCGGCATCGAACAGGCCCCAGTAACCGCCGACGGCGCCTTCACTCGCGCGCTTCCACGGCTGGTCAAAGGCCTCGATCAGGTTGTAATGCCAGCCATTGGCTTCAGCCATGGCGACGAAACCCCGCATGAACTTGGCCTCATTGACCCGGCTCGGCACCGCCGTTTCGCGCTGGCGGCCTTCGCTCGGCCAGCCGGTCTCGCCGATCAACACGTCCTTGGGGGCAAACTTGTTGCCGAACGTCTGGCGTACATCGCCCACGTGCTTGAGCGCCTGGTCGATGCCGGACGGATCATCTTCCCAGTACGGCAGCAAGTGAATCGTCAGGAAATCCACCGCCGGGGCGATTTCCGGGTGTTGCAGCCAGAACTCCCAGACATCGGCGTAGGTGACCGGCTGCTTGATCTGGCTTTTGACGGTATGGATCAGCGTCACCAGCTGTTTGGCGGTGACCTCCTTGCGCAGCAGGGCTTCATTGCCGACGATCACCGATGTCACTACATCGGGGTTGGCGTTGGCGGCAGCGATCAACGCGTGGATTTCTTTTTCGGTGGCAACCGGGTCACTGCTGACCCAGGCGCCGGCCATCAGTTTCAATCCATGCTTGCGCGCCATTTCCGGCAAGGCTTCCAGGCCGGTCATGGAGTAGGTGCGGATGCATTCGAAGCGGGTGGCCAGCAGGGCGAGGTCGGCGTCCATGCGCTCGGGACGCAGCTTGAACGGCTGGTCGAAGGGCGATTGGTCTTTGTCGAACGGCGTGTAGGATGCACATTGCAGCTTGTGGCTGGCGCTGGCGACATCCGGCAGCACGACCGGGCGGCCGAGGCCGTACCAATAGCCAGCGAGGGCCAGCAGGCCGAGGATCAAGGCGAAGCAATAGGGCAGGGCAGGGAAGCGGGCGGTCGCGGGCATGGTCGGCTTATCTGGAGGAGCAAAGGCGCGCATCTTACCCGGATTTGCCCCGTCCCAGTGGGGCTGCATAATTTTGACATGCAAAGTTCGGGCGGGATTCCGGGTTCGAGTCCTACAAAACTTCCTACTGGCGATGTGATGTCGTTTCTTGCTTGCATGAGGTCGCTGACAGAGCAGGTCCGAGGTCCCGGCAGGTTGATGATCGAAGTGTCAGTTCTCCGCTGGCGGCGCACTACCGTGATTGATGCGCGTGAAGGGGGCGCGGTGCACCACATAACAACAGGTTGACGTCGCTCGGCATCCGCCGGGCGCAGCACTTTCGGGGAAGTACTATGAAGATGCGACGACTCTTGGGCGCGGCTGCCACGCTGGTAGTTGCGATGAGCTCCACACTGGCCAGTGCCGACAGCAAAACCCTGAGCATCGGCTACGTGGACGGTTGGTCGGACAGCGTTGCCACCACCCATGTGGCGGCAGAGGTGATCAAGGAAAAGCTCGGTTATGACGTGAAACTGCAGGCCGTCGCCACCGGGATCATGTGGCAGGGCGTGGCCACCGGAAAGCTCGACGCCATGCTTTCCGCGTGGTTGCCCGTGACCCACGGCGAGTACTGGGCCAAGAACAAGGACAAGGTGGTCGACTACGGCCCCAACTTCAAGGATGCGAAGATCGGCCTGATCGTACCGGAGTACGTCAAGGCCAAGTCCATCGAAGACCTCAAGACTGACACCACCTTCAAGAACAAGATCGTCGGCATCGACGCCGGCTCAGGCGTGATGCTCAAGACCGACGAAGCGATCAAGGCCTACGGCCTGGACTACAAGCTGCAAGCCAGTTCGGGCGCCGCGATGATCGCCGAGCTGACCCGTGCCGAAGACAAACAGGAATCCATTGCGGTCACCGGTTGGGTGCCACACTGGATGTTCGCCAAGTGGAAACTGCGTTTCCTGGACGATCCAAAAGGGATTTATGGTGCTGCTGAAACCGTCAACAGCATCGGCAGCAAGGGCCTGGAGAAGAAAGCGCCCGAAGTCGCAGCCTTCCTGAAGAAATTCCAGTGGGCCTCCAAGGACGAAATCGGCGAAGTCATGCTGGCGATTCAAGAGGGCGCCAAGCCTGACGCAGCGGCCAAGGATTGGGTCGCCAAGCACCCTGAGCGGGTGGCCGAGTGGGTGGGTAAATAAGGGTTAACCCTGTAGAAGTGACGCAGCAGGCCTGATGTGGGAGCGGGCTTGCTCGCGAATGCGGTGTGTCAGTCAGCACATTTATTGACTGATGTACCGCCTTCGCGAGCAAGCCCGCTCCCACATTTTTTTTGCCTGCATTCAGGCTGTTGTTTATTTGTTGACTGAAAAACTTGCGAAGTTGCTATCTCGCTCTACTACTAAGGTCGTCTGGAACCTGTCCCGCAGCCGCATACAGTGGATACGTTCCAATAATAAAAAAGCTGTGCTGCGAGGATAAAAACAATGAACGACAGCATTTACCTCTCGATTCAAAACAGCCCGCGTTTCAAGGAGCTGGTCAGAAAAAGGGAAAGGTTCGCCTGGATTCTCTCGGCGATCATGCTAGGGCTTTACTCCGCTTTCATCCTGTTGATCGCCTATGGGCCACAAGTGCTGGGGGCCAAGCTCAGCCCCGGTTCGTCGATTACCTGGGGCATTCCCCTGGGCGTCGGGCTGATTGTGTCTGCCTTTATCCTGACCGGCATCTACGTGCGCCGGGCCAATGGCGAGTTTGACGACCTGAACAATGCGATTCTCAAGGAGGCTGCGCAATGATCCGGCGTCTACTGGCAATATTCGGCGCGTCGCTGTTTGCGCCTGCTCTTTGGGCGGCGGACGCATTGACCGGTGAAGTGCACAAGCAACCGTTGAACGTCTCGGCCATCGTGATGTTTGTCGCGTTTGTCGGTGCCACCCTGTGCATCACCTACTGGGCTTCCAAGCGCAACAAGTCGGCGGCCGACTACTATGCGGCCGGCGGCAAGATCACCGGCTTCCAGAATGGCCTGGCGATTGCCGGCGACTATATGTCGGCGGCGTCTTTCCTGGGTATTTCCGCCCTGGTGTTCACCTCCGGCTACGACGGCCTGATCTACTCGATCGGCTTCCTGGTGGGCTGGCCGATCATTCTGTTTCTGATCGCCGAGCGCCTGCGTAACCTGGGCAAGTACACCTTTGCCGACGTGGCGTCCTACCGCCTGGGCCAGACCCAGATCCGCAGCCTGTCGGCATGTGGCTCGCTGGTGGTGGTGGCGTTCTACCTGATCGCGCAGATGGTCGGTGCCGGCAAGCTGATCCAGCTGCTGTTCGGCCTGGACTACCATGTCGCCGTGATCCTGGTCGGTATCCTGATGTGCCTGTATGTGCTGTTCGGCGGCATGCTGGCGACCACCTGGGTGCAGATCATCAAGGCCGTACTGTTGCTGTCCGGTGCCTCGTTCATGGCGCTGATGGTGATGAAGCACGTCAACTTCGACTTCAACACGCTGTTCGCCGAAGCGATCAAGGTTCACCCTAAAGGTGAGGCGATCATGAGCCCTGGCGGCTTGGTCAAAGACCCGATCTCGGCATTCTCCCTGGGGCTTGCGCTGATGTTCGGTACCGCTGGCCTGCCGCACATCCTGATGCGCTTCTTCACCGTAAGCGACGCCAAGGAAGCGCGTAAGAGCGTGCTGTATGCCACAGGCTTCATCGGTTACTTCTATATCCTGACCTTTATCATCGGCTTCGGCGCGATCCTGCTGGTCAGCACCAACCCGGCGTTCAAGGATGCTGCAGGCGCCTTGCTCGGCGGTAACAATATGGCGGCAGTGCACCTGGCCAACGCGGTGGGTGGCAGTATCTTCCTGGGCTTTATCTCGGCCGTGGCGTTTGCCACCATCCTGGCAGTGGTTGCCGGTTTGACCCTGGCGGGTGCTTCGGCGGTGTCCCATGACCTGTATGCCAGCGTGATCAAGAAAGGCAAGGCCAACGAGAAGGATGAGATTCGCGTGTCGAAGATCACCACCATCGCCCTGGCTGTATTGGCGATCGGCTTGGGTATCCTGTTCGAAAGCCAGAACATCGCGTTCATGGTCGGCCTGGCATTCTCGATTGCCGCCAGCTGTAACTTCCCGGTACTGCTGCTTTCCATGTACTGGAAGAACCTCACCACCCGTGGCGCCATGATTGGCGGCTGGCTGGGCCTGGTCAGTGCGGTTGGCCTGATGATCCTGGGCCCGACCATCTGGGTCTCGATCCTGCACCATGAAAAAGCCATCTTCCCGTACGAATACCCGGCGCTGTTCTCGATGATCATCGCGTTCGTGGGCATCTGGTTCTTCTCCATCACCGACAAGTCGGCGGCGGCAGAGAAAGAGCGTGCGCTGTACTTCCCGCAGTTTGTGCGTTCGCAGACTGGCCTGGGAGCGAGTGGGGCGGTTAACCACTAATCGCTGTAGCTGTTACAAAAAAATGCCCCGGTCGCGAGATCGGGGCATTTTTTTGCTTTTATTGGTAACGGATACGACAAAACTGTTTCTCAAATCCTGCAGCAATAAAACGGTCTGGCTAGGCCGTTTTCACCCCTGTGCACGGTGAGGCTGACTGTCACGTGAGGCATTCACCCCGCAGAACGTTGGAACGATCAGCCACGACCCATTGCAGGTGCCGGTTTGCGGCGATGGTAGCCTGGAGCCTGGCGCTGTCCTTGCGGGCATCATCGCCGTCAAGCCGGCTCCTGCAGTGGGGGAGGGGCTGTTGGGGGCAGCGGAAACAAATAAGGCCTCCAGAGGAGGCCTTATTCAGTGCAAGGAGGCAGTCAGCTGCTTACTTGCGATCTTCCAGCTTGGTGATGTCACGCGACTCGTAGCCGGTGTACAGCTGGCGCGGGCGGCCAATCTTGTACGGGCTGGAGAGCATTTCTTTCCAGTGGGAGATCCAGCCCACGGTCCGCGCCAGGGCGAAGATCACGGTGAACATGCTGGTTGGAATGCCGATCGCCTTGAGGATGATCCCCGAGTAGAAGTCGACGTTCGGGTACAGCGAGCGTTCGATGAAGTACGGGTCGGTCAGGGCGATCTCTTCCAGGCGCATGGCCAGTTCGAGTTGCGGATCGTTCTTGATCCCCAGTTCCTTCAGGACTTCGTCGCAGGTCTGCTTCATCACGGTGGCGCGCGGGTCACGGTTCTTGTAGACGCGGTGACCGAAGCCCATCAGCTTGAACGGATCGTTCTTGTCCTTGGCCTTGGCGATGAAGGTGTCGATGTTCGAGACATCGCCGATTTCATCGAGCATGGTCAATACGGCTTCGTTCGCACCGCCGTGGGCAGGGCCCCACAGTGCGGCGATACCGGCGGCGATACAGGCGAACGGGTTGGCACCCGAAGAACCGGCCAGGCGTACGGTAGAGGTGGAGGCGTTCTGCTCGTGGTCGGCGTGGAGGATGAAGATCCGGTCCATTGCCTTGGCCAGCACCGGGCTGATCGGTTTGATCTCGCACGGAGTGTTGAACATCATGTGCAGGAAGTTTTCCGCGTACGTCAGGTCGTTGCGCGGGTACATCATGGGTTGGCCCATGGAGTACTTGTAAACCATCGCGGCCAGGGTCGGCATCTTGGCAACCAGGCGGATCGCGGAGATTTCGCGATGCTGCGGGTTATTGATGTCCAGGGAGTCGTGATAGAAGGCCGACAGGGCGCCGACCACACCGCACATGACGGCCATCGGGTGGGCGTCGCGACGGAAGCCGTTGAAGAAGGTCTTCAACTGCTCGTGAACCATGGTGTGGTTCTTCACGGTGCTGACGAACTGCGCTTTCTGCTCGGCTGTTGGCAATTCGCCATTTAGCAGCAGGTAGCAGGTTTCCAGGTAGTCCGATTTCTCAGCCAGCTGCTCGATCGGGTAGCCCCGGTGCAGCAGAATGCCATTATCGCCATCGATATAGGTGATCTTCGACTCGCAAGAGGCGGTCGACATGAAGCCTGGGTCGAATGTGAAACGGCCCGTGGCCGTCAGGCCCCGTACGTCGATAACATCGGGACCAACGGTGCCGGTTAAAATGGGCAGCTCGACGGGGGCTGCGCCCTCGATGATCAACTGCGCTTTTTTGTCAGCCATGTGGCCTCCTATTTATGCTTCAAATCATCAGACAGACCCCCCACGCAGGGCCCGCACCACTATAGTGAGATAAATTCAGATGTCAATTTGCCTAAAGTCTTGCTCCAGAAGGCTTTAACCGTACTTTTTCCTCGAAATTGACTGCCATTTACGCCTTTTATCCCGCCAGCGCAATCAGCTATTAGGGTGAGGAGCGCGCGTTGTCATTAGTAACCTAACTGTCTATACTCGGCCACCGACCGCCAAGGGCTTTTGGGCTTGCTTTCATTGGGGGTCGCACTCCCTGGGTGGTGCTTACCTGACCAGTGCACTCCCCAACAACTTTGCCCTGATTGTTAGGGGCTCTTCAGTGTGAAAAAAAGCCGTGAATAGCCAACGACCTGTAAACCTAGACCTAAGGACCATCAAACTCCCCATCACCGGCGTTACGTCGTTCCTGCACCGTGTTTCCGGCATCATCCTGTTCCTGGGCTTGGGCATCATGCTTTATGCATTGAGCAAATCCCTGGGTTCCGAGGAAGGATACGCCGAGGTGAAGGCATGCTTGACCAGCCCGCTGGCCAAGTTCGTAGCATGGGGCCTCCTGTCCGCTCTGCTGTATCACCTGGTAGCCGGTGTGCGCCACTTGATCATGGATATGGGCATCGGTGAGACGCTGGAAGGCGGCCGCCTGGGCTCGAAAATCATCATCGCCATTTCCGTGGTGCTGATCGTTCTGGCAGGAGTTTGGATATGGTAACCAGCGTTACGAATCTGTCGCGTTCGGGCCTCTATGACTGGATGGCACAGCGTGTGTCTGCGGTCGTTCTCGCGGCTTATTTCATTTTCCTGATCGGATACCTCGTCGCAAACCCGGGCATTGGCTATGAGCAATGGCACGGCCTGTTTTCCCACAATGCGATGCGAATCTTCAGTCTGCTGGCACTTGTAGCCCTGGGCGCACACGCCTGGGTCGGCATGTGGACCATCGCGACCGACTACCTGACGCCGATGGCGCTGGGCAAGTCCGCGACTGCAGTACGTTTCCTCTTCCAGGCAGTATGCGGCGTCGCGATGTTCGCTTACTTCGTCTGGGGTGTGCAGATTCTTTGGGGTATCTGATTCATGGCTAACATTCCAACTATTTCATTCGACGCCATCATTATTGGTGGCGGCGGTGCTGGCATGCGCGCAGCGCTGCAGCTGGCCCAGGGCGGTCACAAGACTGCCGTGATCACCAAGGTGTTCCCGACGCGGTCCCACACCGTCTCGGCCCAGGGTGGCATCACCTGCGCCATCGCTTCTGCCGACCCGAACGATGACTGGCGCTGGCACATGTACGATACCGTCAAGGGTTCCGACTACATCGGTGACCAGGACGCTATCGAATACATGTGTCAGGAAGGCCCGGCCGCCGTATTCGAGCTGGACCACATGGGTCTGCCGTTCTCGCGTACCGAGCAAGGTCGTATCTACCAGCGTCCATTCGGCGGCCAGTCGAAGGATTACGGTAAAGGCGGCCAGGCTGCCCGTACCTGCGCTGCGTCCGACCGTACCGGTCACGCGCTGCTGCACACCCTTTATCAGGGCAACCTGAAAGCCGGCACCACCTTCCTGAACGAGTACTACGCGGTTGACCTGGTCAAGAACGCGCAAGGCGAGTTCGTCGGTGTGATCGCCATCTGCATCGAAACCGGTGAAACCACCTACATCCGCGCCAAGGCAACTGTTCTGGCGACCGGCGGTGCAGGTCGTATCTACGCGTCGACCACCAATGCCCTGATCAACACCGGTGACGGCGTTGGCATGGCCCTGCGTGCTGGCGTGCCGGTGCAAGACATCGAGATGTGGCAGTTCCACCCGACCGGTATCGCCGGCGCGGGCGTACTGGTTACCGAAGGTTGCCGTGGTGAAGGTGGTTACCTGATCAACAAGCACGGCGAGCGTTTCATGGAGCGTTATGCTCCGAACGCGAAAGACCTGGCGGGTCGTGACGTTGTTGCCCGTTCGATGGTCAAGGAAATCATCGCCGGCAACGGCTGTGGCCCGAACGGCGACCACGTACTGCTCAAGCTCGATCACCTCGGCGAAGAAGTGCTGCACAGCCGCCTGCCAGGTATCTGCGAGCTGTCCAAGACTTTTGCTCACGTTGATCCGGTGGTTGCTCCGGTGCCGGTTGTTCCGACTTGCCACTATATGATGGGCGGCGTGCCGACCAACATTCATGGCCAGGCGATCACCCAGAACGCCGAAGGCCAGGACGAAATCATCCACGGTCTGTTCGCCGTAGGCGAAGTGGCTTGCGTATCGGTTCACGGTGCCAACCGCCTGGGCGGCAACTCGCTGCTCGACCTGGTGGTATTCGGCCGTGCTGCTGGCCTGCACCTGGAAAAAGCGCTGACCGACGGCATCGAATACGATGACGCGACCGACGCCAACATCGAGGCCGCCCTGGCGCGCCTGAACGCTCTGAACGAGCGTACCGATGGCGAAGACGTGGCGACCCTGCGTCGCGAGCTGCAAAGCTGCATGCAGAACTACTTCGGTGTATTCCGTACCGGCGAATACATGCAGAAGGGTATTGCCCAGCTGGCTGACCTGCGCAAACGCATCGCCAACGTCAAGATCAACGATAAGAGTCAGGCCTTCAACACCGCTCGTATCGAAGCTCTTGAGCTGCAAAACCTGCTCGAAGTGGCTGAAGCGACTGCGATCGCCGCCGAGGTTCGTAAAGAATCCCGTGGTGCTCACGCTCGTGAAGACTTTGAAGATCGCGACGACGAAAACTGGCTGTGCCACACCCTGTACTTCCCGGGTGACAAGCGCGTTGCCAAGCGTGCTGTGAACTTCTCGCCGAAGACGGTTCCGACGTTTGAACCGAAGATTCGGACTTACTAAGGGTGGCTGCCATGTTGAAAGTCAGTGTTTACCGCTACAACCCTGATCAGGACGCTGCGCCGTTCATGCAGGAATTCCAGGTCGATACCGGTGGTAAAGACCTGATGGTGCTGGATGTATTGGCACTGATCAAAGAGCAGGACGAAGGTTTCTCCTATCGTCGCTCTTGCCGTGAAGGTGTGTGCGGTTCCGACGGCATGAACATCAACGGCAAAAACGGCCTGGCGTGCATCACGCCACTGTCCGCTGTCGTCAAAGGCAACAAGCTGATCGTTCGTCCTCTGCCAGGTTTGCCGGTTATCCGTGACCTGGTCGTCGATATGAGCATCTTCTACAAGCAATACGAGAAAGTTAAGCCGTTCCTGCAGAACGATACTCCGGCTCCGGCCATCGAGCGTCTGCAGTCCCCGGAAGAGCGTGAAAAGCTCGACGGTCTGTACGAGTGCATCCTGTGCGCTTGCTGCTCGACGTCGTGCCCATCCTTCTGGTGGAACCCGGACAAGTTCCTGGGTCCAGCTGCCCTGCTGCAAGCGTATCGCTTCCTGGCAGACAGCCGTGACACCAAGACGTCCGAGCGTCTGGCTTCGCTGGATGACCCGTTCAGCGTATTCCGCTGCCGCGGGATCATGAACTGCGTCAACGTATGTCCCAAAGGCCTGAACCCGACTAAGGCCATTGGTCACATCCGTAACATGCTGCTGCAGAGCGGCGTGTAACGACGTTGTAGTAAAAGCAGGACCGTTGTGCCCGTAAATGCTACGGCGCAGGCTTCAACCGGCGCCGTAGTTTTAACTTGAGCAGCGACTTACAAAGCCGCGGCTCTTATTTTGAAGAAATGAGACAAGCAGGGGCATTCGGGTTGGTACCCGAACTATCAGCGTGATCCTAAGTGGCTTGTTTTGGTCGCTGCACTTGGCCTTTTGCAAGCAAACTCGGTGTTTTCGCCGGTGGTGTCCCCAAATCGAGGGTGACCAAGCATGCAAGAAAGCGTGATGCAGCGCATGTGGAACAGCGGCTATCTTTCAGGTGGTAACGCTGCCTATGTGGAAGAGCTTTATGAGCTCTACCTGCACGACCCTAACGCTGTGCCAGAAGAATGGCGCACCAAATTTCAGACGTTGTCTTCAGACGGCAACGCTGCCACCGATGTATCGCACGCAACAATTCGCGATCAGTTTGTGCTGCTGGCAAAGAACCAGCGCCGCGCCCAACCGGTCTCCGCCGGCAGCGTGAGCAGTGAGCACGAGAAGAAGCAAGTTGAAGTATTGCGACTGATCCAGGCCTACCGGATGCGTGGCCACCAGGCGGCCCAGCTTGACCCGCTGGGGCTCTGGCAGCGTCCTGCACCTGCTGACCTGTCGATCAATCATTACGGCTTGACCAATGCCGATCTTGATACGACCTTCCGTGCCGGCGACCTGTTCATCGGCAAAGAGGAAGCGAGCCTACGCGAAATTCACGAAGCGTTGCAGCAGACATATTGCCGCACCATTGGCGCTGAGTTCACGCACATCACCGATTCCGAGCAACGCCACTGGTTCCAGCATCGCCTGGAAGGCGTGCGTGGCCGTCCGGTGCTGTCTGCCGACGTGCGCAGCCACCTGCTGGAGCGCGTGACCGCAGCTGAAGGTCTCGAGAAATACCTGGGTACCAAATACCCGGGCACCAAACGTTTCGGCCTGGAAGGCGGCGAAAGCCTGATTCCGATGCTCGACGAGTTGATCCAGCGTTCCGGTTCCTACGGCACCAAGGAAATCGTGATCGGCATGGCTCACCGTGGTCGCCTGAACGTGTTGGTCAACACCTTCGGCAAGAACCCGCGCGAGCTGTTCGACGAGTTCGAAGGCAAGAAGAAGGTCGAACTGGGCTCCGGTGACGTTAAGTACCACCAGGGTTTCTCGTCCAACGTGATGACCACCGGCGGTGAAGTTCACCTGGCCATGGCGTTCAACCCATCCCACCTGGAAATCGTTTCTCCAGTGGTCGAGGGTTCGGTACGTGCTCGCCAGGATCGTCGTAACGACACCACCGGCGAGAAGGTGCTGCCGATTTCCATCCACGGTGACGCGGCATTCGCCGGTCAGGGCGTGGTTCTGGAAACCTTCCAGATGTCGCAGACTCGCGGCTTCAAGACGGGCGGTACCGTTCACATTGTCATCAACAACCAGGTGGGCTTCACCATCAGCAACCCGTTGGACGCGCGTTCCACCGAGTACGCCACCGACGTTGCCAAGATGATCCAGGCGCCGATCCTCCATGTGAATGGTGATGATCCGGAAGCCGTGCTGTTCGTGACCCAACTGGCCATCGACTACCGCATGCAGTTCAAGCGTGACGTGGTGATCGACCTGGTTTGCTACCGCCGTCGCGGTCACAACGAAGCCGATGAACCAAGCGGCACCCAGCCGTTGATGTACCAGCAGATCACCAAGCAGCGCACCACCCGTGAGCTGTACGCCGAAAGCCTGACCAAGGCCGGCGTGGTTGACGATGCGCGTGTTCAGGCGAAAGTCGACGAATACCGCAACGCGCTGGACAACGGTCTGCACGTAGTGAAAAGCCTGGTCAAGGAACCGAACAAAGAGCTGTTCGTGGACTGGCGTCCTTACCTGGGCCACGCCTGGACTGCACGTCACGATACCTCGTTCGACTTGAAGACCCTGCAGGAACTGTCTGCCAAGCTGCTGGAAATTCCAGAGGGCTTCGTCGTACAGCGCCAGGTCTCGAAGATCTACGAAGACCGTCAGAAGATGCAAGCTGGCGGCCTGCCGATCAACTGGGGTTACGCCGAAACCATGGCGTACGCGACCCTGGCGTTCGAAGGTCACCCGATCCGCATGACCGGCCAGGACATCGGCCGTGGTACGTTCTCGCACCGTCACGCGGTATTGCACAACCAGAAAGACGCCAGCACCTACGTACCGCTGCAACACCTGTACGAAGGCCAGCCGCGTTTCGACCTGTACGATTCGTTCCTGTCCGAGGAAGCCGTACTGGCGTTCGAATACGGTTACTCGACCACCACGCCGAACGCGCTGGTGATCTGGGAAGCCCAGTTCGGCGACTTCGCCAACGGTGCCCAGGTGGTTATCGATCAGTTCATCACCAGCGGCGAGCACAAGTGGGGCCGTCTGTGCGGTCTGACCATGCTGCTGCCACACGGTTATGAAGGTCAGGGTCCGGAGCACTCCTCGGCCCGTCTGGAGCGTTACCTGCAGCTGTGCGCCGAGCACAACATCCAGGTGTGCGTGCCGACTACCCCGGCCCAGATCTACCACTTGCTGCGTCGCCAGGTGATTCGCCCGCTGCGCAAGCCATTGGTAGTACTGACGCCGAAGTCGCTGCTGCGTCATAAATTGGCCATCTCGACCCTGGAAGATCTGGCTGACGGCTCGTTCCAGACCGTGATTCCAGAAATCGACACGCTGGACGCCGCCAAGGTCACTCGCCTGATCCTGTGCAGCGGCAAGGTCTACTACGACTTGCTGGAAAAACGCCGTGCAGAAGGCCGCGAAGACATCGCCATCGTGCGTATCGAGCAGCTTTACCCGTTCCCGGAAGACGACCTGATGGAGGCCATCGCGCCTTACACCAACCTCACCAACGTGGTGTGGTGTCAGGAAGAACCGATGAACCAGGGCGCGTGGTACAGCAGCCAGCATCACCTGCGTCGCAGCATCGGTAACCACAACAAGGCCCTGGGCCTGGAGTACGCCGGTCGTGATGCTTCTGCTGCACCTGCGTGTGGTTATGCGTCGATGCACGCCGAGCAGCAGGAAAAACTGCTGCAAGATGCTTTCACTGTTTAACGCCTTCGCGCTGACTGAAACCGAATTTTAAGGACCCACAGATAATGGCTATCGAAATCAAAGCCCCGTCATTCCCGGAATCGGTTGCCGATGGCACCGTTGCCACCTGGCACAAGAAACCAGGTGAAGCCGTCAAGCGTGACGACCTGATCGTCGACATCGAGACCGACAAAGTCGTGCTGGAAGTGTTGGCCGAAGCTGACGGCGTACTGGGCGCAATCGTTGCCGAAGAAGGCGCTACCGTGCTGTCGAACCAGGTTCTGGGCTCGATCGAAGAGGGCAGTGCTGCCGCCGCCGCTCCAGCCGCTGCTGCACCGGCTGCTGCTCCAGCTGCCGCCGCTGCTCCGGCTGCGGGTGGCGAAGATCCAATCGCTGCACCGGCTGCGCGTCAGTTGGCTGAAGAGAACGGCATCAACCTGGCTTCCATCAACGGCACCGGCAAAGACGGCCGTGTGACCAAGGAAGACGTGGTTGCCGCTGTTGAAGCCAAGAAAAACGCACCGGCTGCCGCACCTGCCAAGGCTGCTGCCCCGGCTGCTGCTGCGCCTGTGTTCGCTGCTGGCGACCGCACCGAGAAGCGTGTGCCGATGACCCGCGTACGTGCCACCGTGGCCAAGCGCCTGGTTGAAGCACAGTCGAACATGGCGATGCTGACCACCTTCAACGAAGTCGACATGACTGAAGTCATGGCCCTGCGTTCGAAGTACAAGGACCTGTTCGAGAAGTCCCACAACGGCGTGCGCCTGGGCTTCATGTCGTTCTTCGTGAAAGCGGCCACTGAAGCGCTGAAACGCTTCCCGGCTGTCAATGCTTCCATCGACGGCAACGACATCGTTTACCATGGCTACGCAGACGTCGGCGTTGCCGTGTCCAGCGACCGTGGCCTGGTGGTTCCAGTACTGCGTAACGCCGAGCTGATGAGCCTGGCTGAAATCGAAGGCGGCATCGCGACCTTCGGTAAGAAAGCCCGTGACGGCAAGTTGACCATCGACGAGATGACCGGCGGTACCTTCACCATCACCAACGGTGGTACCTTCGGTTCGATGATGTCGACCCCGATCGTCAATCCGCCACAAGCCGCGATCCTGGGCATGCACAACATCATCCAGCGTCCGATGGCCATCAACGGCCAAGTCGTGATCCGCCCAATGATGTACCTGGCACTGTCTTACGATCACCGCCTGATCGATGGTAAAGAAGCCGTGACTTTCCTGGTGACCATCAAGAACCTGCTGGAAGACCCGGCTCGTCTGCTGCTGGACATCTAAAGACGCAGCTGCAAGTTGCGAGCTACAAGCTGTAGGAAAAAGCAGCTTGGCTTGCAGCTTGTCGCTTGAAGCTTGTCGCTGAATAGAGGATCTATTTTCATGACACAGAAATTTGACGTTGTAGTGATTGGTGCAGGTCCTGGCGGCTACGTTGCCGCCATCAAGGCCGCACAACTGGGCCTCTCGACTGCTTGCATCGAAAAATACACCGACAAGGAAGGCAAACTGGCACTGGGCGGTACCTGCCTGAACGTTGGTTGCATTCCTTCCAAGGCGCTGCTGGACAGCTCCTGGAAATTCCACGAAGCCCAAGACGGCTTCGCGATCCACGGCATCAACCATGCTGGCGTGACCATGGACGTGCCAGCAATGGTCGGCCGTAAAGCCAACATCGTCAAAGGCCTGACTTCCGGCGTTGCGACCCTGTTCAAGGCCAACGGCGTTACTTCCCTGCAAGGCCACGGCAAACTGCTGGCCGGCAAGAAAGTTGAAATCACCAAGCCAGACGGCTCGGTTGAAGTCATCGAAGCCGAGAACGTGATCCTGGCACCAGGTTCGCGCCCAATCGACATTCCACCGGCTCCAGTCGACCAGAACGTGATCGTTGATTCGACCGGCGCCCTGGAATTCCAATCGGTTCCAAAACGCCTGGGCGTGATCGGCGCTGGCGTGATCGGCCTGGAACTGGGTTCGGTCTGGTCCCGCCTGGGTTCTGAAGTGACCGTGCTGGAAGCCCTGGACACGTTCCTGCTGGCTGCCGACACTGCGGTGTCCAAAGAAGCCCTGAAAACCCTGACCAAGCAAGGTCTGGACATCAAGCTGGGCGCACGCGTGACCGGCTCCAAGGTCAACGGCGAAGAAGTTGTCGTGACCTACACCGACAAGGATGGCGAACAGACCATCACTTTCGACAAGCTGATCGTAGCCGTGGGTCGTCGTCCGGTGACCACCGACCTGCTGGCTTCCGACAGCGGCGTGAACATCGACGAGCGTGGTTTCATCCACGTTGACGATCACTGCGCAACCACCGTTCCTGGCGTGTACGCCATTGGTGACGTGGTGCGTGGCATGATGCTGGCGCACAAGGCTTCCGAAGAAGGCATCATGGTTGTCGAGCGCATCAAGGGCCACAAAACCCAGATGAACTACGACCTGATCCCGTCGGTTATCTACACCCACCCGGAAATTGCATGGGTCGGCAAGAACGAACAGCAGTTGAAAGCTGAAGGCGTTGAAGTTAACGTCGGCACCTTCCCGTTTGCCGCTTCTGGCCGTGCCATGGCAGCCAACGACACCGGTGGTTTTGTCAAAGTCATCGCTGATGCCAAGACTGACCGCGTATTGGGCGTCCACGTGATCGGCCCAAGCGCTGCAGAACTGGTTCAGCAAGGCGCAATCGGTATGGAATTCGGCACCAGTGCCGAGGACCTGGGCATGATGGTCTTCTCCCATCCGACCCTGTCCGAAGCGTTGCACGAAGCAGCGTTGGCAGTGAATGGCGGCGCCATCCACATCGCCAACCGCAAGAAGCGCTAAGCGAGATAATAAGAAACCACGGCGGAGTTGCCCGTCGTGAGCCTTGCGCGCAAGACTCACCGCGGAATATCCGCTGGACGCAGCCTTGCGCAGCTTTACGGGCCTTGAGCCCTGCAAGTTGCGCAAGCAGCAGTCACAGGTGGCGCGGCACTCATAATGAGCGCAGCGCCGAATGCGCAGTACCTAACGAAGACGGTAAAAAGCATGAATCTTCACGAGTATCAGGGTAAGCAGCTGTTCGCTGAATACGGCCTGCCAGTTTCCAAGGGCTACGCAGTAGACACCCCGGAAGCAGCAGCAGAAGCTTGCGACAAAATCGGCGGCAGCGAGTGGGTTGTCAAAGCCCAGGTCCACGCCGGTGGTCGCGGTAAAGCGGGCGGCGTTAAGCTGGTTCGCAGCAAAGAAGACGCCAAGGCCTTCGCACAGCAGTGGCTGGGCAAGCGTCTGGTGACTTACCAGACTGATGCCAATGGCCAGCCAGTCACCAAGATCCTGGTTGAATCGTGCACTGATATCGCTAAAGAGCTGTACCTGGGCGCTGTCGTTGACCGTTCGAGCCGTCGCATCGTGTTCATGGCTTCCACCGAAGGTGGCGTGGACATCGAGAAGATCGCTCACGAAACCCCAGAAAAAATTCTGAAAGCCACTATCGATCCACTGGTTGGCGCTCAGCCATTCCAGGGTCGCGAGCTGGCTTTCCAGTTGGGTCTGGAAGGCAAGCAAGTTGCCCAGTTCGCCAAGATCTTCGTTGGTCTGGCCAAACTGTTCCAGGATCACGATCTGGCCCTGCTGGAAGTGAACCCGCTGGTGATCAAGGCTGACGGCGATCTGCACTGCCTCGACGCCAAGATCAACATCGACGCCAACGCCATGTACCGTCAGCCTAAGCTGAAGACTTTCCACGATCCGTCGCAAGACGATCCGCGCGAAGCGCACGCTGCCAAGTTCGAACTGAACTACGTAGCCCTGGAAGGTAATATCGGTTGCATGGTCAACGGTGCTGGCCTGGCCATGGGTACCATGGACATCG
Source organism: Pseudomonas sp. 13B_2.1_Bac1 (assembly GCF_025466155.1). NCBI lineage: Bacteria > Pseudomonadati > Pseudomonadota > Gammaproteobacteria > Pseudomonadales > Pseudomonadaceae > Pseudomonas > Pseudomonas sp. 13B_2.1_Bac1. The sequence goes on from NZ_JANLOH010000048.1 coordinate 31,491, forward strand.
TCAACCTGCATGGCGGCAAACCAGCCAACTTCCTCGACGTGGGCGGTGGTGCTACCAAAGAACGCGTTACCGAAGCCTTCAAGATCATCCTGTCCGACTCCAACGTCGCTGCAGTACTGGTCAACATCTTCGGCGGCATCGTTCGTTGCGACATGATTGCCGAAGGCATCATCGGTGCAGTGAAAGAAGTTGGCGTTAAAATCCCGGTTGTTGTTCGCCTTGAAGGTAACAACGCTGAACTGGGCGCTAAAGTACTGGCAGAAAGCGGTTTGAACATCATCGCGGCTACCAGCCTGACCGACGCTGCTCAACAAGTTGTCAAAGCTGCGGAGGGCAAATAATGAGCGTCCTGATCAATAAAGACACCAAAGTTATCTGCCAGGGTATTACCGGTTCGCAAGGTAGTTTCCACACCCAGCAAGCCATCGAATACGGCACCAAGATGGTTGGCGGCGTAACTCCGGGCAAAGGCGGCACCGAGCACCTGGGCCTGCCAGTGTTCAACACCGTGAAAGACGCTGTAGCAGCCACTGGCGCCACCGCCAGCGTGATCTACGTTCCAGCTCCTTTCTGCAAGGACTCGATCCTGGAAGCAGCATTCGGCGGCATCAAGCTGATCGTGTGCATCACCGAAGGCATTCCTACCCTGGACATGCTGGACGCTAAAGTTAAGTGCGACGAGCTGGGCGTAGTCCTGATCGGCCCTAACTGCCCAGGCGTGATCACCCCAGGCGAATGCAAGATCGGCATCATGCCAGGTCACATTCACTTGCCAGGTAAAGTCGGTATCGTTTCGCGTTCCGGCACCCTGACCTACGAAGCTGTGAAGCAGACCACTGACGCCGGTTTCGGTCAGTCGACTTGCGTCGGCATCGGCGGTGACCCGATCCCAGGCTCGAACTTCATCGACATCCTGAAGCTGTTCCAGGAAGACCCGAAGACCGAAGCGATCGTCATGATCGGTGAGATCGGCGGTTCGGCTGAAGAAGAAGCGGCTGCCTACATCAAGGCACACGTGACCAAGCCGGTTGTTTCCTACATCGCTGGTGTGACTGCTCCTGCGGGCAAGCGCATGGGCCATGCTGGCGCAATCATCTCTGGCGGCAAAGGCACTGCAGACGAGAAATTCGCTGCACTGCAAGACGCAGGCGTTAAAACCGTGCGTTCGCTGGCAGACATCGGCAAGGCCCTGGCCGAGCTGACCGGTTGGGCTGTCAAGTAAGCCTCGCGCTTAGCTGACGCTTCACCACGCAAAGGCCACCTTCGGGTGGCCTTTGTGCTTCTGCAGGTTGTGAAAATCAAAATGTGGGAGCGGGCTTGCTCGCGAATACGGTGGGTCAGTACTGAATGTATCAACTGATACACCGCATTCGCGAGCAAGCCCGCTCCCACATTCGATTGCATTCCAGCATTTAGATATACAGATGCGACATCAAAGTGTCGCTTATCGGACAGTCCGCCCCGCAACAGTGCGTTCGTCAGGCTAATTCTGTAATCTAGCCGCCTCTTTATGCGTCCGCATCCCAAAAGGAAGCTGCGCGCTAGACCGGTCGGTCCCCATCAGGGCCGGCAGTATTTCCCTCATCCATAGGGAATCCCTCTCTAAATTCCGATTCAGTAGTGTGGTATTTCCTCAAATGAAAGTGTTGAAAAGCCAGGATGTCCTGGCGCTGGGCTTCATGACATTTGCCCTGTTCGTGGGCGCTGGCAACATCATCTTCCCGCCAATCGTTGGTTTGCAGTCCGGGCCTCACGTCTGGATGGCAGCGCTGGGTTTCCTGATCACTGCGGTGGGCCTGCCGGTGGTCACCGTGATCGCCCTGGCCAAGGTCGGCGGCGGCATGGACGCTTTGAGCAGCCCGATCGGCAAGATCGCCGGTGGCCTGCTCGCGGCGGCGGCGTATCTGGCGGTAGGGCCGCTGTTCGCCACCCCGCGTACCGCAACCGTGTCGTTTGAAGTCGGCCTGGCGCCGTTGACCGGTGAAAGTCCGCTGGCACTGTTTCTTTACAGCTCGGTGTATTTCCTGGTGGTGTTCTTCGTCTCCCTCTATCCGGGCCGACTGCTGGACACCGTGGGGCGTTTTCTCGCGCCGCTGAAAATCATCGCGCTGGCCATCCTCGGCATCGCCGCGTTTGCCCTGCCGGCTGGCGAAGTGGGCGTGGCTACCCCTGAGTACGTGGCTGCGCCGTTCTCCCAGGGCTTTATCAATGGTTACCTGACCATGGACACCCTGGGCGCGCTGGTGTTTGGCATCGTGATCGTCAACGCGATCCGTTCCCGTGGTGTCGAGTCGCCCAAGCTGATCACCCGCTACGCGATCATTGCCGGCCTGATTGCCGGCGTCGGCCTGGCACTGGTCTACATCAGTCTGTTCCGCCTCGGATCGGGCAGCCATGCGGTGGCTGCCGGTGCCAGTAACGGCGCTGCGGTATTGCACGCCTACGTGCAGCACACGTTCGGTTCGCTGGGCAGCGGCTTCCTCGCGGTGCTGATCTCCCTCGCGTGCCTGGTCACTGCGGTGGGCCTCACCTGCGCCTGCGCCGAGTATTTCAGCCGCATCCTGCCACTGTCCTACAAGGCCCTGGTGGTGATCCTCGCGCTGTTCTCGCTGTTCGTGTCGAACCTGGGCCTGACCAAGCTGATTGCGTTCTCGATCCCGGTGCTCACCGCGATCTACCCGCCGTGCATCGTGCTGGTGGCCTTGAGCTTCTGCAAAGATTTCTGGCAGGAACAGGGTCGTATCGTCGGTCCGGTGATGCTGGTGTCGTTCATTTTCGGTTGCATCGACGCACTCAAGGGTGCTGGCCTGGCCGATTGGATGCCGTCGCAACTGGCGCACCTGCCATTGAGCGAGCAGGGCCTGGCATGGTTGGTGCCTTCGGTGATGACCTTGGGCGTGGCGTTCGTGATTGATCGCATGCTGGGCAAGCGCAGCGAAGCGCTCGCTTAAAAAGCCGGCTTCACGCTACATGGAAATGCCCCGTATCAATCGATACGGGGCATTTTTTATGTGTTTGCAACACGATCCCGTAGGAGCCGGCTTGTGTTCAACCAACCACCGTTTAATAGGACCACCATGTCGTTCGTCGAAACCAATCAGATCCACCTGCTTGCCGCCCTCTGGTTTGTCCTGTGCTGGGGCGGCTACACCCGCTATGCCACCTGGAAGGCCCGGGACACCGCGTGCCTGGCCAGTGTGCTGCATCTGTATCGCGAAGACTGGATGCGCCGCATGCTGCTGCGCGACAACCGCATCGCCGACGCCAGTGTGATCGGCAACCTGGAACGCAACGCTTCGTTCTTTGCCTCCAGCACCTTGATCATCCTGGCCGGCATTCTCACCGTGCTCGGTGCCTCAGAGCGCGCAGTCTCGCTGCTGGCTGACATTCCCATGGTGCAGCAGGCGTCACAGGGCATGTCCGAGATCAAGCTGCTGTGCCTGGCCCTGGTGTTCGTCTATGCGTTCTTCACGTTCAGTTGGTGCATGCGCCAGTACAACTTTGCGGCAGTGCTGGTCGGCTCGGCGCCGATGGTGGGGGAGCGGCATGTGTCGGAGCAGGAGCGCAAGGCGTTTGCGCTACGCGCGGCGCGGGTGATCTCCATGGCCGCCAACCAGTTCAACTTCGGCCTGCGCGCTTATTACTTCGGCATGACCATGCTGGCGTGGTTTGTCAGCCCCTGGTTGTTCATGTTGATGAGTGCCGGAGTGGTGGTCGTGCTGTACCGTCGCGAGTTTCATTCCGACGTACTGCAAGTGATGGTGTATACCCAGACGGACACACCGCCGCCGGAGGCGGTTAAAGAGTCGGCTTAAGTAACCTTGAAATAAAAACACCAGGCAAAGTAAAGCCCGCTATCTAAGCGGGCTTTCTTTTTGCAGCCAAGCTATTTCAAGCCGCGGTATCAAGAACCGCTGGCAGGGGTAGCAGGTGCTGCTTCTTTCGCGGCGGCTTCGTTCGATTCAGCCTGAGCTTTGGCAGCATCGGCGTTTTCTTTCGCAGCGTCGTTCACTTTATCCTGAGCCTTCGCCATATCTTTTTGAGCTTGCTCGGAATGTGCGGCGGCGTCTTGGGCTTTGTCTTCGGATTTCTTATCGCAGGCAGCGAGACCGAGGGCAGCGGCCAACATCATGGAAATAGCTAAAGTCTTGCGCATGGGGTGTTTCTCCTTATTGAAGATATCTACTGGCCTTTCGAGCATGGGCGTTCTGCATTAGTTCCTTTAATTCCACAGATATATAAACCATCGGCGCAAAGGAACTTTCCTGCCCGCCGGCTATTGCACCGATCATCACTAATAAGAGTCTTCAACGAATGACCGAAAATCCCTTGTTAGAGCGTGCGTCGCGCTTTGTATCAGCCTTGCGCCATTGTCAGGTGCTGGGTATCACCGCTCATCAGGCCAGCGAGGAGGGCATCACGCTGCTCATGCCCTATGCGCCACAACTGGTCGGCGACCCGCGGACCGGCGTCATTCACGGTGGCGCATTGACCTCCCTGATGGACACCGCCTGCGGCATGGCCACCCTGTGCGTGTTGCCGGAGTTCGAGGTGTGCCCGACCCTCGACCTGCGTATCGACTACATGCACCCCGCCGCACCGCACCAGCCCGTCTATGGATTTGCCCAATGCTACCGGGTGACCACCGATGTGATCTTCACGCGCGGCTTTGCCTACCAGGATGATCCACAGCAGCCCATCGCCCATGTCGTCGGCACGTTCATGCGCATGGGCAAGCGCCTCAAAGGGGCGCAAGGGTTGAGCAACACAATCAAGGGAGAGCAGGCATGACCCATCGATTCAAGACGCGCCTGGAGCAGGCCCATGAACGCGGCGATTACGCAGCGCTGCTCGAACTGATCCCCTACGCCAAGCTGATCGGTATCGAATGCACCCGGCTTGGGGATGAGTTGCTGTTCCGCCTGCCGGCCAACAAGGACAATATTGGTAACCCGATATTGCCGGCGCTGCATGGCGGGGTCATCGCAGGCTTCATGGAGTTGTCTGCCGCGTTGCATCTGCTGGTGTTCACCGGCGCGCCGGGCTTCCCGAAAATCATCGATTTCTCTCTTGATTACCTGCGTGCCGGGCAGTTTCGCGACACTTACGCCAAATGCCAGGTGTGGCGCCAGGGCCGACGGGTGGCGAATGTGGCGATCACCGCCTGGCAAAGCACGCAGGCAGAGCCCATCGCCACCGCCCGCGCGCATTTCAAGATTGAGGAAGTCGACCGCCCTTGAAATCCCGCTCTTAGCCCCCAACTTTGATGACAACCCGCCGCCAACCCTCAAGGGCGCGGCCACTGCCATCCAATTGGAGTTTGATGACCATGAGTGTGGAAACTCAAAAGGAAACCCTGGGCTTCCAGACCGAGGTGAAGCAACTGCTGCACCTCATGATCCATTCGCTGTATTCCAACAAGGAAATCTTCCTTCGCGAATTGATCTCGAACGCCTCTGACGCTGTCGACAAATTACGTTTCGAAGCCCTGTCCAAGCCTGAATTGCTGGAAGGCGGCGCCGAACTGAAAATCCGCGTGAGCTTCGACAAGGACGCCAAGACCGTCACCCTCGAAGACAACGGCATCGGCATGAGCCGCGAAGACGCGATTACCCACCTGGGGACCATCGCCAAATCCGGCACCGCCGACTTCATGAAAAACCTCTCGGGCGACCAGAAGAAAGATTCGCACCTGATCGGCCAGTTCGGCGTGGGCTTCTACTCGGCCTTCATCGTCGCCGACAAGGTGGAAGTGTTCAGCCGCCGCGCCGGCCTCGACGCCAGCGAAGGCGTGCATTGGTCCTCGAAAGGCGAGGGCGAATTCGAAATCGCCACGATCGACAAGGCTGATCGCGGCACGCGCATCGTCCTGCACCTCAAGTCCGGTGAAGATGAATTCGCCGATGGCTGGCGCCTGCGCAACATCGTCAAGAAGTACTCCGACCACATCGCTTTGCCAATCGAGCTGCCGAAAGAACAAGCGGCCGCCGAAGGCGAAGAAGCGCCTGCCCAGGAATGGGAAGTGGTCAACCGCGCCAGCGCGCTGTGGACCCGTCCGCGTACCGAGATCAAGGACGAGGAATACCAGGAGTTCTACAAGCACATCGGTCACGACTACGAAAACCCGCTGAGCTGGAGCCACAACAAGGTCGAAGGCAAGCTGGAATACAGCTCGCTGCTCTATGTGCCGGCCCGCGCGCCGTTCGACCTGTACCAGCGTGAAGCGCCAAAAGGCCTGAAACTCTACGTACAGCGCGTATTCGTGATGGACCAGGCGGAGTCTTTCCTGCCGCTGTACCTGCGCTTCATCAAGGGCGTGGTCGACTCCAACGACCTGTCGCTGAACGTGTCGCGGGAAATCCTGCAAAAAGACCCGATCATCGACTCGATGAAGTCGGCGCTGACCAAGCGCGTGCTCGACATGCTGGAAAAACTGGCGAAGAACGAGCCTGAGCAATACAAGGGCTTCTGGAAAAACTTCGGCCAGGTCATGAAAGAAGGCCCGGCGGAAGATTTTGCCAACAAGGAAAAAATCGCCGGCCTGCTGCGTTTTGCCTCCACCCAAGGCGACGACGGCGAGCAGAACGTTGCCCTGGCCGAATACCTGGCACGCGCCAAGGAAGGCCAGGACAAGATCTACTACCTCACCGGCGAAACCTACGCGCAGGTCAAGAACAGCCCGCACTTGGAAGTCTTCCGCAAGAAAGGCATCGAAGTGCTGCTGCTGACCGACCGTATCGATGAGTGGCTGATGAGCTACCTCAACGAGTTCGACGGCAAATCCTTCGTCGACGTGGCTCGTGGTGACCTGGACCTGGGTAACCTCGACTCCGAAGAAGAGAAGAAAGAAGCCGAAGAAGTCGCCAAGTCCAAAGAAGGCCTGGTTGAGCGGATCAAGGCGTCCCTGGGCGACGCGGTCAGCGAGGTGCGGGTTTCCCACCGCCTGACCGATTCCCCGGCGATCCTGGCTATCGGCGAGCAGGACCTGGGCATGCAGATGCGTCAGATCCTGGAAGCCAGCGGCCAGAAGGTACCGGACTCCAAGCCGATCTTCGAATTCAACCCGGCTCACCCGCTGATCGAGAAACTCGACGGCGAGCAGAGCGAAGAGCGTTTTGGCGACCTGTCGCACATCCTCTTCGACCAGGCGGCCCTGGCCGCTGGCGACAGCCTGAAAGACCCGGCCGCCTATGTGCGCCGACTGAACAAGCTGTTGGTGGAACTGTCGGTTTAACACCGTTGTAGAAAAACCCGCTTCGGCGGGTTTTTTCATTTGTAGCGCTTCACTGCAGGTGCACGCCTGTCGATGAAAAGCTCGATGGCACTGCGTTCATTCAGGATGCTCGCGCTATTGTTGACGTTCTTCCCGAGCAAGCGTGCGCCTACACACCTCAACTGGAGTAAATGATGAGCCAAGTCACTGTGCGTTCCGTGGTCTATCAGATTGATGGCCAGTCTTATGAAAGTCGCCTGGCATTCGATGCCAGCCACAAAGGCCCGCTGCCGGGTCTGCTGATGGCGCCAAACTGGATGGGTGTGAGTGCGGGGGCCGAAGAAATCGCCAAGACCGTCGCCAGCAAAGGCTATGTGGTGCTGATCGCCGACCTGTACGGGCAAACGGTGCGCCCATCCAACGGCGATGAAGCCGGTGCTGCGATGATGCCGCTGAAAAATGACCGCCCGTTGTTGAACAAGCGCATGCAAGCAGCGTTTGAGCAACTGCAAGGCCAGACCGAAGCAGCAGTGGACACCTCGAAACTGGCCACCTTTGGCTTTTGTTTCGGCGGCTGCTGCTCTCTGGAGCTGGCGCGTACCGGTGCGCCGCTCAAGGCTGCCGTGTCGTTCCACGGCACCCTCGACACGCCGAACCCGGCGGACGCGAAGAACATCAAGGGTTCCGTGCTGGTGCTGCACGGTGCTTCCGACCCGTTGGTGCCGAAAGAGCAACTGCCGGCCTTTGAAGATGAAATGAACGCGGCCGGTGTGGATTGGCAACTGCTGAGCTACGGCGGCGCGGTGCATTCCTTTACCGACCCGCATGCCAATGTGCCGGGCAAGATGATGTACGACGCGAAGACCGCTGCGCGGGCTTTCCAGTCGATGCATAACTTGCTGGATGAAGTGTTCAAGGGCTAAAACTTGAGCGCCTGTCAGGGCGTCTTAGCGGCCAAGCCCACTCCCACAACACAGTTGAATGTGAGAGCTGGCTTGCCTGCGAAGGCTATCTGACAGGCAACTCGATCCTGTCGGTTTCTCCCGGCACCGTCGGCCAATCCCCAGCCGCCCAGCGCTGCCTGGCCTGCTCGATCAGCGCCGGATCGCTCGCGACAAAATTCCAGTTGATCCGCCGTGGCCCATCCAGTGGCGCGCCGCCAAACACCACCAAGTGGCAATCACTGTCGGCAAACAACGTCATTGCCTGCCCGGGCTCCAGCACCACCAGGCTATTGACCTCCAGCACCTCGCCTTCCAACTGCGCTTCACCGTCCAGCACATACACGGCGCGTTCCTCATGCTCATCCGGGATCAGCAGGGTGGTGGCCGTCTGCATCTGCACCTCGGCATACAGCGTGGGTGACAGCACCGGCACCGGCGATTTCAGGCAGAAGCCGCTGCCCGCGATCATGCGGATCGTCACACCCAGATTGTTACTCACCGGCAGGCTCGCGGCTGGGTGATGGCTGTAGTGCCCGGGCCCGCTTTCGTGGTCCTTGGGCGAGGCCAACCACACTTGCAGCCCGTGCAGGCTGAAGCCACTGGCCTTGAGCGCCTCGGGCGTGCGCTCGACGTGGGCAATTGCGCTGCCGGCAGTCATCCAGCTGACATCGCCGGCCTGCACCACCTGGTCCGAACCCAGGCTGTCCTTGTGCTGCAGTGCGCCGTCGAACAGGTAGGTGAGGGTCGACAGGCCGATATGCGGGTGCTGGCGGATATTCATGCCGCTGCCCGGTGCGTAGCGGGTGGGCAGCATATGGTCGAAAAACACAAAAGGCCCGACGCTGCGGCATTCCCGCGAAGGCAGCGGGCGCAGGATGGGCTGGCCTTCGACATCTTCGGGGCGCGGGCGGATCACGGTGAGGGTGGTCATGGTGCATCCCAGTCTGAGCGGGTTAGGTGGCTTTGAGCATAACCCGCCCGACGGGAGGTTGCCGCTATTGGCTAAAGGCGCCTTCCGACAATGTTGTCTCGATAGTGACTTCGGCCGTGGTCATCAGCTTGTGCACCGGGCAGCGATCCGCCACGCGATGCAGTTCGTCGCGCTGCTCGTCAGTCAGCACGCCCTTGAGGGTCAGCTTGACGGCGAGCTTGTATTTACCCTTTTGCTCTTCACTGGCGTCATGGCTGACTTCCACGGTCACGCCGGTCAGCGGGATGTCTTTTTTCTGGGCGTAGAGCTTGACGGTCAAGGCCTTGCACGAGGCCAGCGCGGCATCGAAGTAGTCGTGGGGGGAGGGCGCCGAATCGTCCCCGCCCAGGCTCTTGGGCAGGTCGGTAAACAGCTCGTGGTTGTTGATGTTGACGCTGTGACGGAAGTTGTCGGCGTTCAACGTATTGACGGTAACTGGCATGGCAAACCTCACAGGGTGGCAGGATGAAGGTCATGCAGTTATAGAGCATGCTGGCACTTCGGTGTTCCGCGATTTTTGCCGGCTGAACCCCGGCAAGGCGCGCAAGGTCTACCAGAGTCAGCCCCTATCGAGGTTTTATCGTGCCCTGGACCCGCCTGAGTCTTGCCCTGTTACTCGCTGCCACCAGCCTGGCCGTCCACGCGCGTGACTATGCCTACAGCGACGCGCACCTGCATTACGTGGATTTTTTCCAGGAAACGGCAGGCATGGACAAGCTGCTCAAGGCCATGGCCGATAACCGCATCGAGCACGTGATGATTTCCGGTATCCCGGTGGCGAAGAAATGGCACGAAGACGAACCCAAGCGCCCGCGCTACTACGCCGGTGATGACGCCGATGCCTATTGGTACAGTGCCACCGATGTGATCGTTGCGGCGGCGGTGACTAAACTGACGCCTGAACAGCGCCAGCATTTTCATCCTTTCCTCAGTGGTTTCAACCCCAACGACAAGAACTCTGCCGCGCACATCCAGCGCATGCTCGACCTCAATCCCGGGCTGTGGCAGGGCATCGGCGAGGTGTTCACCCGCCACGACGACCTGACCGCCCTGACCTCCGGCGATACCCCGCGCGCGAATAACGAAGCCATGACCCGCATCTATCACCTGGCGGCCGAGAACGACCTGCCGGTGATGCTGCACTCCAATATCACCTCCAAGCGCGAACGTAACCCGCTGTACCTGGCCGAGGTGGAGGAGTCACTGCGCAACCACCCGCACACGCGCTTTATCTGGGCGCATGCCGGCACCAGCAAGGAAATCCATCGCCACCAAGTGCAGATGGATTTTTTACTGCCCACCTTGAGTCGGCTGCTGGAGGCCTATCCCAACCTGTACATCGACCTGTCCTGGAGCATGCTCACGCCTTACTTGCTGGATGACGCGGACAAGCCTCGGCCAGAGTGGACAGCGTTGGTGGAGCGCTTCCCGGAGCGCTTTATGCTGGGGTCGGACGTGGTAGGGCGTTTCAACAAGCTGGGTAAGGAAATGCACCGCTTCGAGCCCTTCCTCGACGCGCTCCCAGAGGACATTGCCCACAAGGTGGCGCGGGATAACTTCCTGGCCATCCTGCCTAAAGCGCCTCGCGATTTGCCTCCTCGTTGATATCGCGTTTTGGTCTTACGCAATCGGGCGAGGACGCCGATAACGTTCAGGAGACCGGCTGCAGGTGGATGCAGCGCTTCTGGAAGGAACCTACGCAATGAATGTTCGCAGTTTGAATATCGCCCCACGCGCCGGCTTGGGCTTTGGCGTATTGGCATTGATGGTGTTTGCCCTGGGCGGCTTTGCCCTGTTGCAGATGGCCAATATGCGCCAGCAATCGGATCAGGTGGAGAACAACTGGCTGCCCAGCGTGATGGCGGTGGGGGAGATGAGCCAGGACCTGCTGCGGGTGCGCGCGCTGACCTTGCGCTTGCTGCTTAACCGCGAGCCCGAGGCGCTGGCGCAGAACGAGCGCAAGCTCAATGACCTCAAGAGCGGCTTGCATCACGCGCAGACCCTGTACGAAGCGCTGATCGTGCTGCCCGAGGAGCGCACGCTGTTTGACCGCTTCAAGGTCCAGGAACAGCAATACCTGCAACGCCAGGAACAGGTGATGGGTTTTTCCAGGGCCAATCAGCTGGAGGACGCCGTCAAGGTGGTCAACGGCGAGATGAATCAACTCGCCGATGAGATGGCCGCGACCCTGCGCGACCTGGTCAACCTGAATAAGACCAACGCCAACCTGGCGGCAAGCCTGGCGCAGAGTGTGTTCAGCCAGTCGCGCAGTTGGGTGATCGGCATGATCGTGCTCACGGCGTTGATCACCATCGGGCTGGCGGTGTGGCTGACGCGCAGCATTGTGTTGCCACTGGCGCAGTCGTTGAAGGTCGCCCAGGGCGTTGCCAGTGGCGATCTCACCGGCAACATAAGCGTCACCGGCAACGACGAACCGGCGCGCCTGCAGCAGGCGCTCAAGGGCATGCAGGAGAACCTGCGCGACACCATCCGGCGTATTTCCGAGTCATCGAACCAGCTGGCGTCGGCTTCCGAGGAACTCAGTTGTGTCACCGAGGATGCCACGCGCGGGCTGCATCAGCAAAACCAGGAAATCGAACAGGCCGCCACGGCCGTCAACCAGATGACGGCAGCGGTGGAGGAAGTGGCGAGTAACGCCGTGGCCACTTCCCAGGCCTCGCGCGAGTCCGACCGCATTGCCCAGCAAGGGCGTGAGCAGGTGCACCAGACGGTGGTGTCCATCGAGGCGCTGGCCACTGACGTGACCGACAACGTGACGCAGGTCGAGGACCTGGCGCAAAAGGTCTATGGCATCAGCAAGGTGCTGGACGTGATCCGTTCGATTGCCGAGCAGACCAACCTGCTCGCACTGAATGCGGCCATCGAGGCGGCGCGGGCCGGGGATGCCGGGCGCGGGTTTGCGGTGGTGGCCGATGAAGTGCGCGCCCTGGCCCACCGTACCCAGCAGTCGACCCAGGAAATCGAGCAGATGATCAGCGGCATTCAGCAGGGCACCGATCAGGCGGTCAGTTCGATGCAACAGAGCAACAGTCGCGCGCGTTCCACTCTGGATATCGCCAAGTCGGCGGGGATGGCACTGGAGGAAATAGCCTCGGCGTTTACCCTGATCAACGAGCGCAACCTGGTGATCGCCAGTGCGTCCGAGCAACAGGCGGCGGTGGCGCGGGAGGTGGATCGCAATTTGATGAACATTCGCGACCTGGCGCACCAGACATCGACCGGCGCGAACCAGACCAGCGCGGCGAGCCAGGAGTTGTCGCGCTTGGCGGTGGACCTGAATTCGATGGTGGCGCGGTTTTCGGTGTAGGGCAGCAGGTCGAGCTGGCGCCATCGCAGGCAAGCCACACACACACATTTGGCTGTATTCACACTTCAAAGTGCGGGAGCTGGCTTGCCTGCGATAGAGGCGCCGCGGTCTCACCTGTAATCA
>NZ_JANLOH010000072.1:0-41232 GCF_025466155.1 Pseudomonas sp. 13B_2.1_Bac1
GGCGGTAGTTCAGCCACTGCATAAATTGGCTGAAAAAAATGCCATCGCAGGCAAGCCAACCCCCACCGTCACACCGCTCCAAAGGCGTAGGCTCGCTCCACCTTGCACACCCGCGTCTGAAACGCGGAGTACCAGGTGGAGCGCCCTTGCTCACGTACCGCGCGATGTTCTGCCTGCTGCTTCCACGCCAGGATCGCCGCCTCGCTGCTCCAGTACGAGACGGTAATCCCCAGGCCATTTTCACGCGCCGATTCCACGCCGAGAAACCCCGGCTGTTCGCGTGCCAGTTGCAGCATGCGGTTGGCGGCCTCGCCGTAGCCGTGATCACCTTCGGTGCGCAGTGAGCTGAAAATCACTGCGTAATACGGCGGGGTCGGTGTGGTCGCGATCATGCCACTGTCTCCTGGCATGCCTTGAGCAGGGCGATCGGCAACGGTGGCGTGATGCCCCTGAGGGCGGCGCGTTCCGGCTGAAACAACGTAGCGACAAAGAACGGATGATCGAGCAACTCCACAGCGCGCAAGTCGCCCGCCGAGTCGTGCCCGCTGGGAATCAACTCGCGTTCCAGCAATGCCTGTGCAAATTCGGGGTTCATGCCGTAGCGGCAGCGATAGCCTTCCTCGATGTCGAGGGTGCCATAAGCGTCGGCGATGCGCGTGTAGGGGGTCAAACGCACGGTGTCAGTGGCCTCCACCAGCGAGCAGCTCAGCGGTGCGATCACCGCGCGTTGGGCCTGTGGCGCCAGTTCACCATGTTCCGCGTCGGCCCAGCCCAGCACGTTGCGGGCATATTCGAGCACCGCATGTTGAAAGCCGCCGCAGGTGCCGAGGAAAGGTCGCCGTTGTTCGCGGGCAAACCGGATGGCGCGCAGGGCGCCGTCAGTGTCGCGGTAAGGGCTGGCAGGCACGCACCAGAAACCATCGAAACCGTGCAATGGGGTGGCGGGCGTGAGCGTGTCGGTGTCAATCCACTGCAGGTGAACCTTCAGCCCAAGGCTGTCGGCGGCCAGCTGCAAAGCGACGGGAATGGCCTGGTGCGCGGGGACATCGGGGTTGTAGTCGCCGATCAGGGCGAGGTGCAGAGCAGTAGCTTTCATCGTGTGCGTCCCATGGCTTGTGGTGTCCTGGTGCGCACTATAGATTGGCGTTCATGCAATCAATATTGGCGTTTATCCACATGCTCATTGCAGCCACGCACTATCAAATTGACTACGCCGACTTGTCACTGATCCTCGCCCTGGTGCGCGGTGGCAGTCTGGCCCGGGCGGCGGCGTTGTTGCGGGTGGATGTGTCCACAGTATTTCGCGCGGTGCGCCGGCTGGAGGCCGCGTTAGGCCAGACGCTGTTTGAAAAGAGCCGCGCCGGTTACCTGCCCACCAGCTTGGCGAGCAACCTGGCGCAACAGGCCGAGCGCGCCGAACAAGCGCTGGAGGCAGCGCGGGTTGGCGTGGAGCAGGGCGGTGAAGTGATCAGTGGCACGGTGCGCCTCACCTGCACCGACTCGGTGCTGCAAGGCCTGTTGCTGCCGGCGCTGGCGCAGTTCATGCCGCAGTTCCCGGCGCTGACCCTGGAGCTGAGCACCTCGAATGACTTTGCCAACCTCAGTCGCCGCGATGCCGACATCGCCTTGCGCCTGACCAGGACGCCACCTGAGCACCTGGTCGGTCGATGCCTGGGCACCGTGGCTTATCAGGTGTGCGCCAGCGCAGCCTACGCGCGCCAGCATCAAGGCCGGGCGCTGGCCGACCTGGCATGGATCGCGCCGGATGATTTCCTGCCCGACCATCCCACCGTGGTCTGGCGTCGCGAACATTTGCCGGGTGTACGCCCCAGTTATCGCTGCAACAGCATGTTGTCGGTCACCGAGCTGGTACGGGCGGGGCTGGGTGTGGCGGCGTTGCCGGATTTCCTCCTGGATGATGCCCTGCACCCGCTGGGCCCGGCATTGGCAGGGCACGACACGGCGCTATGGCTGCTGACGCGTCCCGATTGCCGCGCCTTGCGCTCGGTGGTGACGCTGTTTGATGAGTTGGGCCGACATGTGCAGGTCAAGCCGTCCCACACTGCATAGGCGCGGTTACTTGGGTTTTCGCACAAACTGCTCATGCATTTCGCACGTGAGTGTTTCGATTCGCTCAGTCAGCTGTTTGGTCATTTCTGTCAGCCGGGTGTTCTGCTCCAGCAGTTCCAGCAACTGCTTGGTGGTCTGCGCGGCCTGGGCCTGGCGTTCGGTATTGGCCACCGCCAGCGCCTCACGGTGCTGCGCATCGGCGTCCGACTGGGCTTTGTCGCGGGCGGCCTGGCGTGTCTGGGCCAGCAGGATCAACGGCGCGGCATAGGCAGACTGCAAGCTGAAAGCCAGGTTGAGCAGGATGAACGGGTACACGTCAAAGTGGGTGATGCCGGTGATGTTCAGCACCACCCACAGGATCACGATTGCGGTTTGCGCGCCGAGAAAGGTCGGCGTACCGAAGAAGCGCGCAAACGCCTCGGCCTTGAGTGCGAAGGTGTCGTTGCCGAAGGTCGGCGCCAGGTGGGCGTGGACACGATGGAAACGCAGGTGGTCGACGGGGGCGGTTGCAGGCTTGTCTGGGGTCATGGCGGGCTCGAATCTTCTGCTTGGAGACAATCAAGCACTATAGACCGAGCCCTCGGCCGCACACATGAAGATCGGGTCAGCCGTTGCCACGCTCATTGGCAAACACGCTGACAGCCTGCACCGCTTCGCTGGTGCCTTCACGAATCTGCAGGATTACCGTGCCGGCCTGATTGGCCAATTCCACGCCCTGGGCGGCGCGGTTGCGAGTGGCGTCCATGCTGTCGATGGCCTGGCGGGTTTCTGCCTGAATCATCGCGATCATGCTGGATATTTCCGTGGTCGAGCCGCTGGTGCGCGCCGCCAGCTGGCGCACTTCATCGGCCACCACGGCAAACCCCCGGCCCTGTTCACCGGCGCGCGCGGCTTCGATGGCGGCGTTGAGGGCGAGCAGGTTGGTCTGGTCGGCGATGCCACGGATGGTGTTGACGATGGTGGTGATCTGCTGCGAGCGCTCACCGAGCTTGGCGATCAGTTGCGACGAATCGTCGATATCTGCAGAAATATCACGCATGCCAGAGGCAGTTTTCTGAATCACTTCAGCGCCTTTTTCTGCCATGTCCTGGGTATGCAGGGACAGGTGATAGGCCTGGGCTGCACTCTGTGCATCGGCAGCATGTTGCTGCACGCGTGCGGTGACATCCGAAGCGAACTTCACCACTTTGCACAGGCGCCCGCTGGCGTCGTATACCGGGTTGTAGTTGGCCTCAAGCCAGACGGGCTGGCCATTTTTATCCACGCGCTCGAACTGGCCGCTGAACATTTCGCCCTGGTTCAGGCGTCGCCAGAAATCACTGTATTGCGAGCTGGCGGCGGTCTGGGGTGTGCAAAAAAGGCGGTGATGCTTGCCCTGGATCTGCGCCAGGCTGTAGCCCATGCGCTGCAGGAAATTGGCATTGGCGGTGAGGATGGTGCCGTCGAGGTTGAACTCGATCACGGCCATCGCCCGGCCGATGGCGTCCAGCTTGGCATTGGCTTCACTTTCGGCCTGCAGGCGCGGCGTGACGTCCATGGCGTACTTGACCACGCGAACCACTTGGCCGGCGTCATCGCGCACGGGGTTGTAGCTGGCCTCCAGCCACACCGACTGACCATTGCCGGCTACCCGTTCGAAGGTGCCGGATTGGAATTGACCACTGCGCAGGTTCGACCACCACTGGCCATACTCGGCGCTGCGGGCGAAGTCGGGGGTGCAGAACATGCGGTGGGGCTGGCCCTCGACCTGCTCGGCGCGGTAGCCCATGGTCTTAAGGAAATTGTCATTGGCACGCAGCACGTTGCCGTGCAGGTCGAATTCGATCACGGCCATGGAGCGCTCGATGGCGTCCAGCAGGCTGGCCTGGTGGGTGACGGTGTGCTGCAGGGCACTGAGGGTTTTCTTGTGGGCGTTGAATAGCATGTTCGGGGCTCGGGCAAGCAAGCTGCAGGGAGTATCCATGTATATGCGCCTGCCCCCGTAAGGCCTATGCCGTACGGTTGACGTGCTCATTGTCAGCCTCCTTGTGCTGACAGCGGGGGTGGAACAACGGGTTAAGAGTGACCAGCCTGACAAGAAGTTCGCTCGATGGGCAGGACCTTTATTGGGTAGTCGACGAGTGGTGGCATTATGATTTCATTTGCGCTGTTACGCGGAAGATTCAGACGAGGTGTCGTAGGACAACTTCAGGCGGAATGGGCGATCTTTTCCTCGCTGATGTTGACCCGGTTGCGCCCGGTGTCCTTGGCGGCATACAGCGCCCGGTCCGCGGCATTCAGCCACATGGCTGCATCGGTGAAGTACGGCTGGAAATCCGCCAGGCCGATACTCAGGCTCACCCGCAGTTCGGGGATTTGCGGGTTGCGGTAATTACTGAAGGTTTCGCGCATGCGCTCCATCAGTTGCGCGGCTTGTTCCAGGGGCATTTGCGGAAGAATCACACAGAACTCATCGCCCCCGTAACGTCCGGCCAGGTCGTTTTCCCGCAGGTTACGCCGCAGCTCGACGCTCAACTGACGCAATACTGCATCGCCGATGATATGGCCGTGGCTGTCGTTGATCTGCTTGAAGTGGTCGATATCGATCAAGGCGATGGTGGCGTGGCTTTGTTGTTGCTGGCACTTGTGGAACTTGAGGTGGAGCAGGTCTTTCCAGGAACCGTGATTGAGCAGGCCGGTGAGACTGTCGGTGCGGCTCAGGGCACTGAGGGCACGTTTGTGTTCCGACAGCTTGATTGCCAACTGGTAGCAGACCATGCCGATGGCCATCGGGTAGAGGGTCAGCATGGGCAGGCAGGTATAGACCTGCAGCAGGCTGACGTCAGGATTGAACTGGAAGCCGAACAGCGTCCCTGCCACGCCGATCCCGAGGGCTTGTGCGAGCAGGCCCCGCAGGAACAGGCGCTTGCCGCCGGCGGCGACGTTGTTCATGGTCATCATCGACAGGATGGTCACGGCCGTCAGCGGGGTGAACTGCGTGGCGGCGGCCCAGAAACCGCCGAACAACGAGTCGTACAGCAGGTTGCGCTGCTCGGCCTTGTAGGGATACTGCGAGCGAGTCGACAGCTGATACGCCACGTGCGCCCAGGCGAACCCATTGAACAACAGCAAGGCCCAGACCCAGCCGGGCATCGCGAGCGGGTAGAGCGCACCGATGACACTGATGCAGCCAATGCCCAGGCCGATGATCCTTGGCTTGTAGATACGTTTGGCAAATGAAAGCCCTTTGCCTTGTCTGTTTTCCATAAATTCCCGGATCAACTCTGTTGCAGATACGACGACACACGTTCGCAGGATTAACCGTTGATCGGATAATGCCTGTGAATATTGTCAGTTATTCCCGTGGGAATAATCAGTGTCCTTCCAGGCCATTTGCGCAAAACAGAGGGCTAATACGTCAAAAACGACCTGGAATGTCGCACACGCAACAGGTTTTACGGCTGGCGGGGCGCAGTGACTTCATAGCCGGCCAGGAACAGATCAATGGCGGACTCGATGACGCTGGCCTGGTTGGCCGCATCCAGGGTGGGTTGGCCAAGGGTGATCTGTGGCCAGAAGGCGAAGGCCTTGAGCAGACTCTGGATCTGGTGGGCGGCAAAGGCCGGGTCGCTGCAATTGAGCCGTCCGTCTTCCTGCGCGGCGCGTACCCACTGGGTAAAGCCTTCTTCACGCTTGCTCAGACGGTTGACCATGTCTTGCGCGCGTTCCGGCGAATGAATGGTGGCGGCGATCGCCACGCGGGCCAGGTCGAGGAAGTTGGCGTCCGACATCATTTTCATCTTCGCCTCCAGCAACCCCCGCAATTGTTCGCGCAATGGGCGGTCACTGGTATAGCTGACGTCGAGTTGGGCGACGCTGCTGGCCCAGAGTTGGTGGAGAATTTCGGCGAACAGCTCTTCCTTACTGGGGAAGTGGTTGTACACCGTGCGCTTGGATACGCCGGCGGTGGCGGCGATCTTGTCCATGCTGGTGACCTCGAAACCGTTGGCGCGAAACTCGGCAATAGCCGCAGCCACGATGGCTTCGCGTTTACGGTCAGTGAGGCGTAGAGGGGCAGTCATGGGCGGCGCTCGGCTCGTCAGGGTAAATTACACTCAGTAGTTTACTTGCTCGGGGTTTTGTTGCAATCTAGAAACTACACTGTGCAGTGTAATTTTATGCGCGATCGGTAGGAGTCACTCAGTTATGGCCACGATTTCAAGCCGTCTCAAGCCTTCGCCTGCGGCGCCCAAGCCTGCCGAGCAGGACCAGGGGCATTTCAGCAACGACGCCCCGGTGCAGCACGGCGGCTTTGGCAAAACCTTGCGTATCTTTTGGAACATGCTGTTCAACAAACCGCGCAGCACGCGGCCGGTGGGGCAGATCCCGGTGCAGCCGCTGACCCGCGAGCAGTTGCTGGCGGCGCCGGATCACAGCGTGTACCGCCTGGGGCATTCCACGGTGCTGCTGAAAATGCGCGGCAAATTCTGGCTGACCGATCCGGTGTTCGCCGAGCGTGCCTCGCCGTTCAGTTGGGCCGGCCCCAAGCGTTTTCATCAGCCGCCCATCAGCCTTGAAGAGTTGCCGCCGCTTGAGGCAGTGATTCTTTCCCACAACCATTACGACCACCTTGACCACAAGGCTGTCATCCAATTGGCCGACAAGACCCGGCACTTTCTTGCGCCGCTGGGCGTGGGCGATCTGCTGATCAAGTGGGGCGTGGATGCCAGCAAGGTGCGGCAACTGGATTGGTGGCAAGGCACTGAGGTGGATGGCCTGCGTTTTGTCGCCACGCCAGCGCAGCACTTTTCCGGACGCGGCCTGTTCGATGCCAACCAGACCTTGTGGTGTTCCTGGGTGATGATCGACGGCGCACGGCGGATCTTTTTCAGCGGTGACACCGGCTACTTCGATGGCTTCAAGCGCATCGGCGAGCAGTACGGGCCGTTTGACCTGACGTTGATGGAAACCGGCGCTTACAACGTCGACTGGCCGCACGTGCACATGCAGCCGGAGCAAACCCTGCAAGCGCATATCGACCTCAAGGGCCGCTGGTTGCTGCCGATCCACAACGGCACTTTCGACCTGGCATTCCATGCCTGGCACGAACCGTTTGATCGCATCATGGCCCTGGCCTGGGAACGCAATGTCTCGATCACAACGCCGGCGATGGGGCAGGCGTTCAGTTTGAACCAGCCGGAACGTGGCAACGCGTGGTGGCTGGACGTGGAAACCCAAGGTGCCCAGGAGCGCCTGTTGAGCTGAGCTGTGGAAAAAGGAGTTTTCAAGCTGTTTCAGGGCTGCGACAGACGCCAGCCAAGGGTGCGATGATCCCCGGAAGTCGGTTTTTCGGGGGGACTTCTTATGGAAGGCAAAGGTAGGAAATCTTGGCATGGGGGTACGTGCCCGACCGGGCACGCGGTGTCAGCGCTACTCGAGTCGGCAGTCTCGGCGCCCCTCCTCAAACAGCTGCTGAACGAACCGGCGAGTGCGCACGGTATCGCTTTTGGCAGCGACCCGCAGTCTCATGACCACCCTGAAGGTCGCATTCCAATCCCTGGCTATACCTCTGCGGCTCTTCCGCTGAAACCGGTGCGTGATCCGTCGTTATCGTTGATTGCCTTGAGTGGCGTTGACCCTTCGGGGCCGGTCATGGTGGAGGTGCCCCTGGTGCAGAACAACAACGTCTTGGCGGTCAGCCAGGCATTGGCGGGCAGGCGCATCGGCTTCGCCGAGCGGTTCGTGCAGGGCGAGCCGCTGGAGCACACCGCCGCCTTCTTGAACGCGCTGGACGTGCTTCGCCGGGCCGGGGCGCAACTGGTGCCAGTGCTTGCACAGCGTAGCGATGACAGCCTGCTGTTCGACCTGCAGACCCGTAACGAAATCGACGCGCATGTGAGTGACAATCGACTGGACGCATTGGTGTCAGACAGCCGCAGCGCGGCGTTTCATGCGGCCTGCTGGAACGGCTACCCGGTGCATGGCGAGCCGCTCGAAGAGGGCGCGACGGTGTGGTTCTACGGTGCGCGTTGGTCGAAGGATGCGCTGCAGGCGCTGGTTCAGGCATACCGCAGCGCCCAAGGCCTGATGCCGGCACCGGTGCAATGACAGTGACCGGTTGTGTTGACTAATCCTACGCCGTGAACGCCTTGGGTCGGGCTGCCTGGGGCGCGAGGCCTTCTTAGACTGGTGATGGATCAACGTCGATCCCTCGTCATTTCTTAATCCTGAAGAGGTCTTATGATCGGTCTTGTATACGGTGTAGGGGCTGTCGCTCGGCAAGTCGCGCAGTCCTGGGTTGCCGGTCCTGTGCCCGCAGTTTCAAAATCCGTAGCCCCAGGAACCGAGTACCTCAGTGTCAGCGAGCTCGGCGCGCAGATGGCCAGGCCCGGCGGACTCACATCGGTGAGCCTGGTCAACTACCTGCAACAGCGCATTCTCAAGCTTGACCCGCAATTGAACGCCGTGATTGAGCTCAATCCGGATGCGCTGCGCACTGCTCGCGAGTTGGATCAGGAGCGCGCCAGTGGCAAGGTGCGCGGGCCGCTGCATGGTATTCCCATCCTGCTCAAGGACACCCTCGAAACCACCGGCATGCAAACCAGTGCGGGAGCATTCGGCTTGGTGGGTGCGGCCGTCGGCAAGAACGCCCCGCTGGTCGATAACCTGATCAAGCAGGGCGTGGTGATCCTGGGGAAAACCAATATGACGGAGCTCGCGGGCTTTCGTGGCGCGCCCGATGGCTGGAGCAGCCGGGGCGGGCAAACGCGTAATCCGCATCAGGCAGGTGCTGACGTGGGGGGCTCCAGTTCCGGTTCGGCGGCCGCGGTCGCCGCCGGGCTGGCCCCCTTGGCCGTCGGGGCGGAGACGAATGGTTCGATCATCGTACCGGCGGCACTCAACGGCGTGGTCGGGCTCAAGCCCAGTGTCGGTTTGCTGGACCGTAACGGCATCATTCCGGCCAGCCGGCGACAGGACACGCCGGGCCCGATGGCACGCTCGGTGTATGACGTGGCGCTGATGCTCAATGCCATGTCAGGCCGCGACCCTGATGACCCGCAAAGCGTGGGCGCTCCCGAAGGCCTGGACTACACGCGGCTGCTGGTACCCGGTGCGTTGACGGGCAAGCGCATTGGTTATCCGGCGACGTTCAGTGCAAACGGCGAAATCCTGCCTGTGGTCAACAGTGCGTCATTTACGCGGACACTTGAGGTGCTGCGTGATCAAGGCGCGGTCCTTGTGCCCGTCGACATGCGCCTGGCCGACGCATCACGCTATGAGGAGTTGCTGCTCTCGGATGTTAAGGAGGAAATGAATGCTTACCTGGCCAAACGCCGCGGATTGCCAGTCAAGTCGTTGACGGAGCTGATCAAGTTCAATGAGGACCGCGACGGCACCGAGACCGATCACCAGCCGATGCTCAAGGAAATCGCTGCCTCCACTTTGACGCCGGACCAACGGGAGCCGCTGTGGAACGAGCTGATCGAGGATTTTCGCAGCACGGTGGATGATCCGATCAAGGCAGAAAACCTTGATGCCATGGTGACCGACTTCGAGACCAACGCTTATTTCGGCGTGGCCGCGGCGGGTTACCCGGGGATCACGGTGCCTTCCGGAACGAACGAGGACGGCCTGCCCACCAGTGCCTACTTTTTCGGCACCCGCTGGGCTGAACCGACCTTGCTGGCGGTGGCCCATGGGTATGAGCAGGCGGCCCAGGCGATGGTCAACCCCAGGCTCTGAAGCTACACACCGCCTCGCGCGGCCGGGTTGTGGTGCGACAGATTGGGGCACCAGGGCCAGGCGCGCATTTTCGGTGGCGTCCCAGTCGAGGCGGCGGGGCCACCCTCTCATCGACATCACCGCTGCCGCGATGAAACCGGGTTGAAGGTGTTGGCATGCTCGGTGGTCCGGCTGGACCCTACGCGCCATTCGGTTGGGGCGTGGCTGAGTCAATGGGTGCCGCGGTTGAGCCCATCAGCCGCGAAAGGATGGTGGGTGCGGCGGGCTCGGTCGGGTGGGTATCGAACCTGCGCACGCTCATGCCCCACCCCGGCGCAAACCCCGGGAAAAACACCAACCCTTCGGCCTCCAGGCGGAACGCCACGGCCAGGCGGGTTTCATCACCCACGTCGCCCAGGCTTTCGAATTGTTGGATGGCCTCCACCGTCACATCGGCCTGGCGCGCCAGGTCTTCGCGGCTCCAGCCCAGCATCGCGCGGGCCTGTACGCTGTGTTTGGCGGTGAATTGATGCAGGACGATCTGCTGATCGACGAAAGAGCGCATTGCCAGAGAGGACATGGAATTTCTCCAGGGTTCGACGGGGAGGACAAACTATACTGTGTTTTTGTACAGTTGTTTTGACCGCTCATCAACTGGATTTTTTTGATGGCTTTTCAGCCCCCCTTTATTCCAGTCCCGGCGCCTCGCGAATAAGCAGGTGATCGAGGTTTTCGATATTCGCGCTGAACACCCCGAAGGTCTGCTCGGGGTTTTTCTTGCTCGGTACCTGTTTCAGCTCCGGCGTCACGCCGTAGAAGAAGCAGTACAACGCCCGGTCACTGTCTGCCGCCGCCCTGATCTGCTCCAGGAATACTGAGCGTTTGCGGTAGTTCTCGATAAGCTTTTTGCTCAGGTAGACGTTGACCGAGTAGGGCTTCTTGTCGAGCCACACCTTCTTCTCGAAGTCGATGCGAAAGCTGCTGGTGTAGTCCTTGATCGCCTTGATCTTGCCCCAGTAGATCAGGCCCTTGTTGTCCTGCAGGTATTCGATCTTCTTGAAGAACGTCGAGTAGGTCGCGGTGTGGTCGCCGATTTTCAGCGGCATGCTTTTGAGCTTGTCCTTGTCGTCGATATTCGACACGAAGCATTCCACCGGGTGGGTAAACACGCTGGTTTTGTCCGGGGTGGTGTCGTGGGAACTGCCGGACGGGCTGGTGCGGCTTGACGGCGTTTTCTCAGGGCCCTGTGGGAGATGTCCTTGAGGGCCGGTAACCGGGGATTTAGCAGCGTACGTACGCCGTGTCAGGACAAATTCCGATGGGAAGTTTTCCTCGCGCTCGTCGTCATTTTCGCCGGTCGCGGTCTTGTGGGTACTGGCGTAACGGCAGCCGTCGATATGCCGGGTGCTCGGGGTGTTCTTGAAGTGCGGGGTGCGCAGGTAGTTGACGTTCTTCGCGTTGAAGGTGCTCAACACATTGCTCGCCTCGAAGGCTGCACGGCAGTCATCGTTGGGGCAGAAGAAACTGTCCTGGTCGGAATCGAAGGCGACGGTTTCGTCGAAATTCAGGTCACGTACATCGTAGATCGACAGCTTGTCATCGAGACTCAGGCTGTAGGCCGTGTCGAATTTCATGGGGCTCGGGTCCGTGAGAAGTTTCGCTATTAATAGCCGGATCGCGCGTAAATATCAGCAAGAAACTGCGACCCGCCGCCCGCTCAAGAAGCACAGCGTGCCGCCCATGGCCGTCAGTGCACCCAGCGCATAAAACATGCTGGTCGGCGCCGCATTGATCAGCAGGTAGCCGCAAATTACCGGGCTCATCGCGCCGCCAAATGCCGCCAGGTTCTGCGCGCCGTAGTAACTGCCGCGCAGTGCATCCGGGGCGATGGTGTCGATGAACAGGAATTCCGACGGGTAGATGATCATCTCGCCCAGGGTGAACACAAACATCGCCAGGCACCAGGTGAGCAGGCTGTCGGCCAGGCTGAAACCGATCAATCCGAGGATGAACAGCAAGGTTCCGAGCACGATCCAGTAGCGCAATTGTTCACGCTTGAGAAAACGCCCGATCTGGTACTGCATCAAAATCACGGTAATGGCGTTGCAGGCCAGCACCGCCGACAAAATCTTCAGCGCCTCGGCAGGCTTGTAGGCAACCAGCAGAAATTGCGACAGATAAAGCGTATAGCGCCCGTGGACAATGGTGCTCAGCAGGCTGCCGCTGGTGAAAAGGATCAACGTGCGATCACTGCGCAAGGTGCGCAGGGTGCTGAGGAAACTCAGGGGTTTGTTGCTGTCGTCGCGCTGGGTCGGCGGGATGCCGATCATCAGGAATACGCTGCCAAACGCGATGGCGCTGGCGATCAGGAACGGCGCCAGCTGCATGTGTCCGGCGATCACCACGCCGACCATCGGGCCGGTGGCGTAGCCGACGTTGGTCAGGGTGTAGCGCAGGGAAAACACCTTGGCGCGGTCGCCCACCGGCAGGTTCTCGCTGATGATCGCCTTGGAGCCGATCAGGAACAGCGCCGACGCGGCTTCGGTGATCACCAGGGTCAAGGTGGTGAGGTAGAGGTTGCTGGCAAAGGTCAGCAACAGAAAACCGATGGCGCTGGAGAGCATGGCCAGGATCAGCAGCTTGCGCTTTTCCAGGCGGTCGATGATGTAGCCGCCATACAGGCCCAGCAGGGTCGCGATGAAGACGGCGATACCCATCAGCAGGCCGATGTCCTGTTGGTTGAGGCCCAGGCGGGTGCTCAGCAGCAGGGCCAGCAAGGGGCTGGTCATGGCGCGGCTGACCACGATGGTCACCGAGCAGATCATCAGGCGGCGGATTACCAGGGAGTAGGTGGCCACGGTGGGGCGGATGTCCTTGTTATAAATACGCGGCCGAGCCGAGCACTGTTCTGAATCCAATGAAAATCAACTGTGGGAGCCGGGCTTGCCCGCGATGGCGGTGTGTCAGGCAATGCCGATGCAAGCTGGCCCGCCGCTATCGCAGGCAAGCCAGCTCCCACAAGGCCTTGCTGTGTTTACTGGCCGGAATTGATGGTGATCTTCTCGACCGCACCTTGCTCCAGATCCCACTTCTTGAGGATCTTGCCGTAGGTCCCATCATCGACCATGCCCTGCAACGCCTCACTGATAGCGCTGACCAGCTCGGTATTGCTCTTCTCGATCCCCAGCCCGGTGAACTGCTGGGAAATCGCCAGGCCTACCGGCTTGTACTTGCCCTTGTCCAACGACATCAAATAAGGAATCGTCTCGCTGCCCTGCATCGCCGCATCCAAACGGTTTTGCTGCAACTGGGCACGCGCGTCCGCCGAGCCTTCAGTGCCGATCACCACGATCGCTGGCTTACCTGCTGCTTCGCAGTTTTCCTTGCTCCACGCGGCAATTTCCGACGGCCAGGTCGTACGGCGGCTGGTGCCGACTTTTTTACCGCACAGGTCAGTCAATTCCTTGAGGTCTTCGCGCTTGGCCAGGGTGTACAGCTGTGGGCCACTGGTGAAGTAGTCGATAAACGTCACGGCTTTCTGGCGCTCGGCGGTGTCGCTCATGCCGGACAGCACGATGTCGACGCGCTTGGTGGTCAGCCCGCTGAGCATCTGCTCGAAGCCGGTTTCCTGCCATTTGATCTTCACGCCCAGGCGCTCGGCGAGGGCGTTGCCCAGGTCGAAGTCCAGGCCCGTGAGCTTGTTGGTGGCGGTGTCCTTGAAGTCCATCGGCGGATAGTTCGGCACGATGGCCGCGCTGATTTCACCCTTGTCCTTGATTGCCGCCGGCAATGCCGCGAATACACACGAGGAGGCCATCAGGCCTGCGAGCAACGTTGGGATAAACAATGTTTTCATGGGGGCGTTCTCGTTAGTTTTTTAGTTAAGTGCGAACGGCAGAAATAAAGCTTTGGGTACGCGGGTTTTGTGGGCTTATTAGAATTTCTTCCGGGCTGCCGGCTTCCACAATCTGGCCGGCGTCCATAAACACCATGCGGTTGGAGACTTCACGGGCGAAGCCCAACTCATGGGTGACCACGATCATGGTCATGCCGGTGGTGGCCAAATCGCGCATCACCGACAGCACTTCTCCTACCAGCTCCGGGTCGAGGGCTGACGTGGGTTCGTCAAACAACATCAGCTTGGGGCGCATCGCCAGCGCGCGGGCAATCGCCACACGCTGTTGCTGGCCACCGGACAATTCCACCGGGTAGGCATTGCGCTTGTCCGCCAGGCCGACGCGGGCCAGCAATTCCAGCGCGTCCTCGGTGGCTTCCTTGGGCGAGCGCTTGAGCACCTGGCACGGGCCTTCGATGATGTTCTGCAGCACGGTCATGTGCGGGAACAAATTGAAGCGCTGGAACACCATGCCGGTGGCCAGGCGCTGGCGCGCGATCTGCGATTCATTCATCTCGTGCAACTTGTTGCCGACGACGCGGTAACCCACCAGTTCGCCGT
The DNA here is from genome assembly GCF_025466155.1 of Pseudomonas sp. 13B_2.1_Bac1. Lineage (NCBI taxonomy): Bacteria > Pseudomonadati > Pseudomonadota > Gammaproteobacteria > Pseudomonadales > Pseudomonadaceae > Pseudomonas > Pseudomonas sp. 13B_2.1_Bac1. The sequence goes on from NZ_JANLOH010000072.1 coordinate 14,228, forward strand.
CGACCCAGAGGCCACCCTTGTCAATTTTTTCCAGCTGGTTGACGCAGCGCAGCAGCGTGCTTTTACCCGAGCCGGACGGACCGATGATGCACATGACTTCGCCTTGCTCGACCTCGATATTGATGTCGCGCAGCGCGTGATACTGGTCGTAATACTTGTTCAGGTTGACGGCCTTGACGATGCTTCTCATGGGGCAAATCTCCTCAACCCAGACTTACGAACGCTTGCCGGCGCCGCGGGCAAAACGACGCTCGAGGCGGCTTTGACCAAATGAAAGAACAGTCACCACCGCCAGGTACCAGATGCCGGCAACAATCAGCAGCTCCATGACCCGCGCGTTGGCGTAGTAGATGTTTTGCGCGTTGTGCAGCAGCTCCGAGTACTGGATCACGCTGGCCAGGCTGGTCATTTTCACCATGCTGATGAACTCGTTGCCTACAGGCGGAATGATCACTCGCATCGCCTGCGGCAGAATTACCCTACGCAGCGCTTGCAGGCTCGGCATGCCGATGGACTTGGCGGCTTCGTACTGTCCGGTGTCCACCGACAGCAGGCCGGCGCGCACCACTTCAGCGGTGTAGGCGCCCTGGTTGATACTCAGGCCGAGCAGGGCAGCCACGAATGGCGTCATCAGGTCGACGGTGTCGATGCTGAACAGGCCGGGGATCGCGATCACCGGGAAAATCAGCGCCAGGTTGAACCACAGCAGCAGCTGCAGAATCAGCGGCGTGCCGCGAAACAGCCAGGTATAGGTGATGGCCACGTAACGCAGGATCGGGTTGGCCGACATGCGCATGATCGCCGTGATGACCCCGATCACCACCCCCAGCGCCATTGCCAGGATCGACATGACGATGGTGTTGACCAGGCCCCAGAGGATGGCCTCAGACGTGAGGAACTGACCGATGTAGGACCATTCGATCTGGCCATTGGCGAAGGCGCGCAACAGCGCGGCCAGTGCGATCACGATCAACGTGGCAAAAAACATCCGTCCGTAATAACGACGCGGCACGTGCTCGTACTGCGTGATATCGAACTGGTTCTCGGACAACTTGCGCTCGGCTTCCAAGCGCTCCGCCGGGGTTTGGTTCATGGTGCTACTCCACTGCTGTACTCGATCCAACTGTTAAAACACGGTCCGAATGTGGGAGCTGGCTTGCCTGCGAAAGCGCCAGCAAACTCACCACAAAGGCTCAGGTTTAAATCCGAAACCCCTGATAACTTTCAGTCCACTGCTGCTGAGCCGCCAACGCCACCTTCAACCGCCCAATCTGCTCACGAACCCGCTCCGGCGCCGTCCCGCCCCAGCCACTACGTGCCGCAATCGCCGCCTCCAGGGTCAAGCAGTCGCGCACTTCCGGCAGCAACCGAGCATCCACCTCCGCCAACATCGCCGGCGAGGCTTCCCACAATTCAATCTCATGCTTCTCACAGGCCTGCACCAAGGCGCCAGTAATCTCATGCGCCTCCTTGAACGGCACACCGCGGGTGGCCAGCCAATCCGCCACCTCAGTCGCCAGGGTGAAACCCATCGGCGCCTGACGCCGCAGCTCTTGCACCTGCACTTTCATGGTCGCAACCATCCCGGCCATCGCCGGCAGCACCAGCAGCAGGGTGTCCACGCTGTCCAGCACGCTGTGCTTGTCTTCACTCAAATCGCGGTTGTACGACAGCGGCAGCGACTTGAGCGTCGACATCAACCCGGTCAAGTTGCCGATCAAGCGCCCAGCCTTGCCCCGGGCCAATTCGGCAATGTCCGGGTTCTTCTTCTGCGGCATGATCGAGCTGCCGGTAGCGTAGGCATCGTCCAGTACCACCCAGCGAAATTGGCGCGAAGACCACAGGCAAAACTCTTCCGACAGGCGCGAAATATTCACCCCAAGCATGCCGGCCACGAACAGGAATTCCGCCACATGGTCACGGCTGGCAACCGCATCAATGGAGTTTTCGCACGGTCCGGTGTAGCCCATTTCCTTGGCCGAATGCTCCGGCTGGCGCGCAATCGCCGACCCGGCCATGGCGGCCGCGCCCAACGGCGACAACGCCGTACGCGCATCCCAATCGACCAGACGCTGCACATCGCGCAGCATCGACTGCGCATGCGCCAACAGGTGATGGGCAAACACAATCGGTTGCGCCTGCTGCAAGTGGGTAAAGCCCGGGCAGATGCTCTCCACATGCTGCTCAGCCTGCTCCACCAACGCCTGCTGCAACGCCAGTACCTCGGTGGTGATGGTGCGTGCATGGTCGCGTAGGAAAAGGCGCAGGTCGTTGGCCGTCTGGTCGTTACGCGAACGCCCGGCGCGCAACTTGCCGCCTAGGGCGCCCAGGCGCTCGGTCAATACGCGTTCGATGAAGGTGTGCACATCCTCGTCATCCAGCGTCGGATGCAGGCGGCCGGCGGCGAAGTCCTCGCCGATCCGGTCCAGGGCTTCCAGGGTGCGCAGGGTCTCCGACTCATCCAGCAAACCGGCGCGCTGCAACTCACGGGCATGGGCACGGGAGCCGGCCAGGTCGTAGGGCGTCAGGCGGAAATAGCGCTCAGGGCAACGTGACAACGCGGCCAATGCTGCAGACGGACCGGTCTTGAAACGAGCGCCCCAAAGGCGGTCGGTGGGCTGGGACATGGGTATTCCTCACGCTTGTTTTTAGAAGAGTCGGAGGCAGTAAAAATAAGTTTTCAACTAGACTGAATCAGCGTCTGACGCGCCGTATTCAAGGTTGCCAAGGGCGGATGTTTATGTTCATTATCGCCGCCTGGCTGTGTTCAAGGACTGGGTCAAAGCCTGTTGAATATGGCACTTGAGGTCAACGCGTATTATGGAAACTCCACTTTCCACTTCTGGAAACCTGCCACCCAAACCCGGCACAAGACCGCCCCTGCAACTCAGTGGTTTGGACTTCAAATTGCTCCGGGTATTTATGGCTGTGGTCGAGGCTGGCGGCTTCAGCGCTGCACAAAACGAGCTGAACGTGGGCCTGGCAGCGATCAGCAAACAGATCTCCGACCTGGAAATTCGCATCGGTATGCGCCTGTGTACGCGGGGCCGGGAGGGCTTTGGGCTGACCGAAGAAGGCAAGTTGGTGTATCAGGCGTCCATCGAGTTATTTACCTCGGTCGACAGTTTTCGCGACAAGCTTAGTTCGGCTCAGAATGAACTGATAGGCGACCTTAGTGTGGGCGTTATTGATACTACCGTCTCCGATATCAACTCGCCGCTCATTGACGCGTTGAGGAAGTTGCACAGCGAGTCGCCAAAAATAAGATTGCGCCTACAGGCCTCGCAACTTGACGAAGTTGAGCGTGGCGTCGTGGAAGGGCGGCTGATCGTCGGCATCGTGCCGGTGTACCAGCGCCGTGAGGAATTCGACTATTTCCCGCTGTATGAAGAAAAAGCCCACGCTTACTGCGCCGTAGGACATCCACTGTTCAACGCGAGCGACATCACACCGGAGGTGTTGCGCCAATACGAAGTGGTCAACCACCGGTACGCGATTCACCGCGACAAGGCCAACTTCGTCACCTACGACAGCCAGTCCGCCTCGGCCTCACAAGTGGAAGCCGTCGCCATCCTGATCCTGACCGGCCGCTTCCTGGGCTTCCTGCCAGAACACTACGCTGCGCCGCTGGTAAGGGAAGGGCGCCTACGCGCACTGTGCCCGGACCACGTGCATCTGAGCACCGCCGTCAACCTGATCCTGCGCCACAACGCCCCGCGCAGCCCCATGGTAAAAGCCTTCGCCACCGCCCTGGGCGTAGACCTCAAGGCCGCAACATAACGCTAACGCCAAGCGCCGATCCCGGCACGACATCGATCAAATGTGGGATTTGTCGAGCCCCAGCGAGGCTACGAAGGGATCACCTCGGTCTACCTGCCGCTCCGCCCCATCTGTATCGACCCCAGCACCTCATGCGAGTGCTCCACCCAGCCCAGCACCGATCAAAATTTGGGAGCTCTCGAGCCCCAGCGAGGCAGCGATGGGATCGTCTCGGTCACCCGCCGACCCCACCCACCCGGATCACCGCTGCAACTTGCCCTGCTTCTTCTTCGAATGAAAATGCCGAAAATGCGCGTCCTGCGCCGCCGCCAGCAACTCCCGATCCCCGCGCGTATCGCCCCAGGCTCGCAGCCGATACTCCCCCAGGTCCCCATACACCGCTTCAAGGCGCAGCACCTTATTCTCACAGCGGCAATTATTCCCGGTGAGCTTGCCGGTCAACACCCCATCCACCACTTCAAGCTCCGTGCCAATCAACTTGATCCCGAGCCGATCAGCAAACGGCTGCAACACCAACGCCGGCGACGCCGAACACAGCGTGACCACCGCCCCCGAGCCCAACTCCTGCTCCACTGACAGCACACCCGCCGGGCGCATCAACCGCGCCCAATTGCGCTGGCAATACTCCTCGGCCTTCTGCTGCACCCACGACTTCTCGACCCCGGTCATAAAGGTGCGGATCAACTGCGCCTTCAACTCATCCCGGCTGATCAGCCGCAGCAAAAAGCGCAGCCCAGGCACCGCCAGCTTGACCATCCGGCCATAGAACTCGCCAGGGCCAAAGGCGAACTTGAGGAACGGCACAAAACTGTCGTGATGGGTCAGGGTGCCGTCGAAGTCAAAGACGGAAAGTACTTTGGCGTCTGCGGGGCCGGCTTCGAGCATGTCTGGGTTCACGGGCGGGTCTCGATTATTTGGAGCGGGTCATCTGGTGTTCTGACAGGGACTCGTCTCCACGGTTCAGGCGCAAGACGGTTACCTGCCAGAGCGATCGCTCTCTCTGTTTTCTCGGACGCGAAAATCACGCCTCTGGTTGAACGGCGCAGTTTACTACCTCAAGGTCCATGGTTGGGCCTTCTCGAACCTATCCAATGCGCTGTCCGGCATACAGCATGCGCCAGAAGGCGAAATTTCCTACTCATGACTCGTACCATTTAAAGCGAAGCGTCCGATATTTCCTATTTTGTATTTTTCGTAAGGTGCCCTTCAAAACAACAGGGTGCTTACCGTATGGCTAATCACGGCTACATGACCATCAGCGGCAAATCCCAGGGCCTGATCTCTGCAAGCTGTTCGACTCAAGACTCTATAGGCAACAAGTGCCAGGACGGGCACCGCGACGAGATAATGGTGCTGTCCTTCCACCACAATATGGCCAACCGCGGAAACGTCAGGGCATCGAGTCACGGCCCGATTGCCATCACCAAAAACATCGACAAGTCATCTCCTTTACTGGCGGTCGCGCTTTCCAATAGGGAAGAGCTTAACTGTGTCATCAATTTTTACCGTATTGCCCAAACGGGTTGGCATGAAAAGTACTACAGCGTCGATATTCGAGGCTGCATCATTACCGACCTCACCGTCGACGTGCCGCATTCTGTTCTGCACATTGACGCCGAGCCACAAGAGCATGTTGCGCTTCAATATCGGGAAATTATCTGGACTCACCATCAAGCCGGAACAAGTGGCTTCAGCACGTGGGAGGCGGGTCGGTGACTGTTGAAAAGAAAAAACAGAATCTGACGTTTCACGATATCTGGATGGTGAGTCAGGCGGGCGCATACTTGACTAATCAGGCATGTACGATAAGTGCTCGTCATATTAAAAATGGAATTGTCCGGTTGCAGTTCAATCGGGAAGTGGCTTATTACGCTCGGAGTATTGTTAGGGATGTCGAGGAAGGCAAGAAGAGTGTAGATCAAGGTTTGCTGGAAATAAAGAACGAACAAAAAAACCTGATGAATCAGTCTCTGGAAGTGGGGAGGAAAGGTGTTGGGGTTATTGCGGGGGCGCTTCAATTTGCGACAGGGGCAGGGATTTGCTATGCCTCGGTCGGAACGCTGTGTGTGCTGGCGGGCATCCCGATTATGGCGCATGGGGCTAATAATATGTATGAGAATGGTCGCAGTTTAATTGATGGCCGAGGAGACACAGTAGGGCCGGTAAGGAGTGGGTATCACGCTGCAGCGAAATCACTTGGGTACGGTGAGCGTGAGGGTGATATGGCGTATGGTGGCGCTGATATAGGAATGTCGATTTACAGTCTTGGCAGGCTTGTGCTTAAGCCTGATGCGTGGCGATTATTTAGATACATAAGAACAGATAAGCAAAGGGCCTTTAAAACTATGGGGGGAACCGCTTTGGGGGTTGAGGCTTATATCGACTATGAAACGGGTAGGCAAGTATATAAAAGGCTTGATGAGTGATTGTGGTTTTGGGTTTATTGTTTTTGATGGGTAGCGTGTGGTCCGCTTACGCGTTGAAGGTGAAATTTTCTGGGGGTAATTTGAATCATGTAAAACTGTATTTTTGCTTACTATTTAATGGGTTTTTTGTGATTACCTACATGGATGTTATAAAGTATGATGACTTTTTATATTTTGGGTATAGACCCGACTTAACCATGGGTTACCCAATTGTTGAGTGGATTGCCTTAATTGGGATATTGGCTCACGCATTTGCACTTCCAATGAAATGGAAGGTTAAGCGATGGTTTTAACGATAAAACAGAAGGGGAGTGACAGGTTCAGGGGCCGTCCGAGCATCAACTCGGACGGATCAAGCACAAAGGTTCAGCGCACCGTATGACCTGAAAAACGGACTTATTCCGCGACCTTCCGCAACCAAGTTCTGCCCGGCGGCGCCCGACGACGAGTTCTGTTGTGCAACAGATAGGGCTTATCCCGCAACCGGATCCACCCTTCGTCCTGCCAGTGCAGAAGGTTCAACGACATTTCAGGCCAATCCAGTAAGCTCAACATCGGACGGTCTGCAGACCTTGACTGATGCCCGTCACGCAAATTCGGCACGACTTGATGAGTCAACCATTCCCGCAGCAGGCGATGCCCAGATGTGTAGTGATACACCAGCAACGCATACACGCCGGACTCACTGAGCATCAGCATGTTCTTATGTTGGCCGTGATATCGAATTTCCAGGGTTTGGCGCTGATCCTCATCGAGCTTGCTGACCTTACGATCATCCAGGTACGACCCCATCAGACGGCCGAGGTCTCTAGCACAGAACCATGGCTGGTCCTCAAGGTAGAGCGTGTAGATGCAGGTTATGGCGGGTGAAGACCGTAGGCTGGAAGGGTTCATGCATGACACACCTCCGAGCCTGAGCGTGTTTGAGAGATGGTGCATTACAGCTAACGTTCTTCGTAGGGATCGCAAAGTATCCAGGCATTTCCTTCACCTCTGGTTGCTTTCTTAGGGCATGCGTTATGGGTGTCGGGAGCTAAGAAACCCACCAGAGTCGGGCCGGACATATTTCCCTTCCGGGTCTTGTATTCGCCCACTCCCGACGTAACGGGAATTTTTCACAGGCGTAGAGAAACCGCTGGCGAAAAAAAAGCCGCATGGCTGTCGGGTGCGGAGGGCCGCTCTGGTTGTCGAGTTTCTTAGGCTCGCGGCGAAAATTAGGTAGATCTTGAATGCTGGTCAATAGGGGATTGGCTTTTGTAATACTTGAAGCATCATAGCCTCAATGCTGGCGTTATAGTGGCTTGCGCGCCTAAGCGTTGAGTGTATGCTTTAAGGAGGTTTGTGATCCTTTTATTGCCTATATGGCGGTGTGATCAGCCTGCCCTACCCGTGAAAAAATGAGAACTGCATCGTCAATGAGCTGTATTTGGCAAAAAATGAGCTGTTTTTTTGGAGGTAATATGGATATTTTTTTTGAGTTTTTTAAGTCGGATATTGGATTAGCAATTTCTTGGATCTGCACGGTAGGAAGTGTTGCGTTTGGTTTCTTTAAACTTCGAGAAAATAAAAAGCTGAAGGTTAAAATAAAGCGGTTAGAAGTAAATGTTAATAAAATGGGGAATGACTCAGTTAGTCAGTCTGGGGGAGGGAATATATATACTAAACAAAATTCCGGTGGTATGAATATAAAAATGTAATTTTGATATGGTGTCAGATTAATGAGTGGGATTGCTAAAACGATAAATATCAGTAATTTGTCTGGGAATGTCAATATTGGTGATGCTCCCGAGTATCAGATAAATTCTGCGATCAATGAGCTTTTAATTTCACTTGCCACTAAAGGATCTACGTTTGTACGCCTTGATCAACGACCTACTGGGGAAGTTGTTAAAAAGATAAAATATAATAATATGGGCTCAAGATCATATATAGTGCGCCAGTATCTGGAGTATTCCTCAAGGATTGAGGATGCTTATATTGATGTTAATGCTCTGATTCCTTTTGGTAAGGATACTATTTTAAGAAATTTGAATGGTTTCTATTTTGCAGCTCTTGATGAGGTTGGGATTGACTACGTATGTGGACCGGTTGATATGCTTAAGGTGCGTGATAATTCAATTTTCATAATCGATTTTATAATAAGCAAATTACGTAATTTTGCATACGAATCGATGAACAGGCCGGCGCTCAAAGAGAATGTGGAGTTAGGCATTAACGTTGTAACTGCTCATGCATTCATTGAGTGTGTGGTTATGGAGAATCCTAATAATGCTCCCTAGTCAAAGTTGCGATCCGGATATTAATGTGGTAGTGCTTGGGGCGAAGCTCATAAAGCGCCTAGCGTCCACTGAAACCAATGTAGAATGGCTGTTAGAAGAGTTTCCGTCGGAGCTTGGAGTTTCGGTGGATCATGTAATTTTATGTGTTGATTGGCTGTATATGATTGACGCTATATATATTGATGGCGAAAGGATTTGCGTTTATGAAGCTGATTAGTATCGAAGTGAAAGTTGACGGTGAGTCTCGCCGTTTTGTTAAGTTTCACGATGGCTTAAATCTTGTCACTAATCGGAGAGGAGTGGGTCGATCGGGAAATAGTGTAGGGAAATCTACTTTATCTAGAGTTTTCGATTTTTTATTCTTAGGATCTATAGACTCAATATATATTGATGAGGAATTTAAGCGGCCAAATCAAGAAGTTGAGAATTTATTTATTAGTCATGATGTTTGGGCAGAGCTTGCTTTTGTTGGAGTGGATGGTGAGTTTCATCAATTGAAGCGAAATTTTTCTGTTGGTGATGAAGATAATAAATATATTGTTGATGGTGTTGGTGTTGATGTTCGGGAGTATGAAAGTAATATACAAAATTATTGTTTTGATATCCGTACGCGACGCCCAACGGTTAGATCGGTAGCCGCGAAATTTGTCAGGAATGACAGTCACCGTATGCTGAATACTACCCATTTTTTGGATGTTCGTGCAGCAGGTAAGGAGTATGGGGAATTATATCTATATCTTTTCGGATTTAAAAATACCGAATTGTTGACTCAAAAGCGTTATGCAAGTAATGCGGTAGGAAAGCGGAAGCGGCATTCTGCGGCTCTAAACGCTTTAGTAAAAGAGCAAAAGCCTGCGTCTGAATTGGGTAATATAAAAAAGCTGGCGGTTAAGCTAGAAGATGAGCTTTTAAAGTTTGAATACTCCCCTGAGTTTCCAAACCCTGTTGGTTTACTGCAAGATATACAAAAGTCAGAAGATGATGCGCTGAGTAGGCTGCTTGCCGTAGAGCGAAAGCTTCTAAATATTAATAAAACGGTAGACCTTTTAAATCATGAAGAGGGAGTCTATCTAGGTTCAGAGCTTAGGGCAATATATCAATATGCGGGAGTGAATGTTGAAGGGGCTATAAAAGATTTTGAATCGGTCGTGGCTCTTCACGAAAATCTTGTAAGTAGAAAGAGACAGTTTTTAGAAGAAGGGTTGGTTGGGCTGGTGGAGGACCAGGAAGATCTAGGTGATTTGTTGAGAAGCATGCAGGAGAAGAAGCTGAAGGTCTTCTCAGATATGAGGTCTGCCGAAAGTATTGCAAGTATTACTGAAAAACTGAGAGAGCTTGGTAAAGTTAAAGTCGAACTCGGTAAGCTAGAGGGGCTGATTCTTCAGCAATCTAAAGCTAAGAGTGAGCTAGAGTCTGCTGAACATCTTCTTTCCGAAGTTCTTGAAGAGATAGTTAAAGAGCTAAAAACAGTTTATGAGTTTGAGCGGGTTTTAGACTCGGAATTTAAAAAGATGACTAGAGTCGTCCATGGGGATGAGTACGGCGTCGGTTTTGAATTTGATGAGAAATCAGGTACTAGTTCCGTCGTTATTGAGAATGAAGTTACTAATCCAGAGGGCGGAAAGAAAAAAGCAGAGGTGATAGCGTTTGATTTTGCGTACATACATGCAGTCAGTGCGTCAGGGATAAAGCGACCAAAGTTTGTTTTTCATGACAGCATTGAGGACATAGATCAAAAACAGGTTGAAGATATTTTTACGCTTGCAAGAAGGCTTCCGGGTCAGCAAGTTCTCTCTATGCTTTCTGATAAATTTAGTGATGAAATCTATGAAGAGTATTCTAAGGATGTAGTTCTTTATTTGGACGACGGTGATCGTTTTTTTGGAATTTGAACTTATTTATATATTTAATGTTATTGCAAAAAATAGGGCTCAGTTTGAGCCCATATTTTTTGAAGTTTTGGTTTCAGATCAATCCCAGCTCAACGCCCCACCAGTCTGATACTCAATCACACGAGTCTCAAAGAAGTTCTTCTCTTTCTTCAAGTCCATGATCTCGCTCATCCAAGGGAACGGGTTGGTCGTGCCTGGATACTCTTCCTTCAAGCCAATCTGCGACAGGCGACGGTTGGCGATGAACTTGAGGTAGTCCTCCATCATCGCCGCGTTCATGCCCAACACGCCGCGCGGCATGGTGTCACGCGCGTATTCGATTTCCAGCTGAGTCCCTTGCAGGATCATCTGGGTCGCTTCTTCCTTCATCTCGGCATCCCACAGGTGTGGGTTTTCGATTTTGATCTGGTTGATCACGTCGATACCGAAGTTCAGGTGCATCGACTCGTCGCGCAGGATGTACTGGAACTGCTCGGCGACGCCGGTCATTTTGTTGCGACGGCCCATCGACAGGATCTGGGTAAAGCCGCAGTAGAAGAAGATGCCTTCCAGGACGCAGTAGTAGGCGACCAGGTTGCGTAGCAGCTCCTTGTCAGTCTCGACGGTGCCGGTTTCGAACTTCGGATCGGAGATCGAACGGGTGTATTTCAGGCCCCAGGCGGCTTTTTTCGCGACCGATGGGATCTCGTGGTACATGTTGAAGATCTCGCCTTCATCCATGGCCAGCGATTCGATGCAGTACTGGTAGGCGTGGGTGTGGATCGCTTCTTCGAAGGCCTGGCGCAGGATGTACTGGCGGCACTCCGGGTTGGTGATCAGGCGGTACACGGCCAGGACCAGGTTGTTGGCGACCAGCGAGTCGGCGGTGGAGAAGAAGCCGAGGTTGCGCATGACGATGCGACGTTCGTCGTCGGTCAGGCCTTCGGGGTTTTTCCACAGCGCGATGTCGGCGGTCATGTTGACCTCTTGCGGCATCCAGTGGTTGGCGCAGCCGTCGAGGTACTTCTGCCAGGCCCAGTCGTATTTGAAGGGCACGAGTTGGTTGAGGTCGGCGCGGCAGTTGATCATGCGCTTTTCGTCAACGGCGACGCGGGCGGCGGAGCCTTCCAGCTCGGCGAGGCCTTCGGCGACGTCGAGTTTGTCGAGGGCGGCCTTGGCGCGCACGATGGCGGCGGAGTCACTGGCGGTGACGGCGCGCGCTTCGATGGCGGCAGCGGCGCCGGCACCGTCGAGGCGGTCCATGTTGGCTTCGGTGGCGTGGCCGGCGTTGGCGCCTTTAGCGGCTACTTCGCCTTCTTCTTCTTTGTCGAATTCGTCCCAGCTCAGCATGACGTGTCGTCTCCTGCGTGAGGGCGCAAAGGGGCCCGTGTGAAACCGGATGGTTGGGTGTTCACACGGCCCTGAGGCCGCGGTGGATCTTAAGGAATCGTTTGTTGCAGCTAGCGCACGCATTAAACGGAATAGGCTAACGGGTGCTCTGCGTGAGGCTTGAGGGGCGGAGCGACAGGTACATGCTCCAGCGCAGGCTCAAGGTCTGGCTCTTCATCCCGGTGTAAAGGGATATTGCAGGCCCGATTTACCCGCGCATTATAGGGAAAAATTCGGCTTTGTGTTGCGGCGGATGGCCTCAGCGGTCGGCCAAAATGCATGGGGTTACGGCCAGAGTGTTGGTTTGTAAGGGTTTGCTGCTTGGGGATTTTTTTAGCGGCGAGTGGTGGTGTCCAATCGTCGGGAAATCGCCTTGTGGCTTGTATGCGGCTGTTGTGGCGAGCGGGCTTGCCCCGCGCTGGGCAGCGAAGCGGCCCCAGTCAAGGCGCTGAGGTTTTCCTGAGAGAACTCAGCGCCTGATTTTGGGGCCGCTTCGCTGCCCGACGCGGGGCAAGCCCGCTCGCCACGGGGGAGTGTGGCGGCCTTGACGGTTGTTTAGATCGCGGATTACTGGGCCGCCGCTTTAATGCTGGCGAACATCTGCTTGCCCGCCTTGGCCGGGTCCGCATCTTTATTGCTCATGAAGTTGCTCACCACATCAAACACCGCGCCCTGCACGGCTTGGGACGTTGACATGTTGAACGCCATGCTCGGCGCCAGCGTGCCGGCCTTTTCCGCCTCGGCGAAATCCTTGGCGGAAGCTTGGGCGCAGCTATCGAATGGGCTCATGTCGAGGCCCTTGATGACCGGGATCGAGCCTTTGTTCTGGTTGAACACCGTTTGGAATTGCGGCTCCAGGGCGATCTTGGCCAGGTCGTCGCGGGCGGCGTTGTTACCGGGCGTGTCGTTTTTGCTCGACAGCTTGAACATCGCCAGTGAGTCGATGGTGTAGCTATAGATGCCTTGAGTGCCGGGGAAGGGCGCGCATTCATAGTCGACGCCGGCCTTTTTGCCGACGGCGCTCCATTCGCTCTTGGCCCAGTCGCCCATGAGTTGCATGCCAGCCTGGCCGTTGATGACCTTGGCGGTTTCCATGTTCCAGTCCTGGCCGGCGCCGTTGGGGTCCATGTAGGTCTTCAGTTTGCGCAGGGCGACGAACACTTCGGTCATTTTCGGACCGGTGAAGGTGGCTTCGTCGTTGTCGATAAAGGCCTTTTTGAAGCCATCGGCGCCGAGGATGCTCAGTACCAGGCCTTCGAATACGGTGGTGTCCTGCCATGGCTGGCCGCCGTGGGCGATCGCGATAAAACCGGCGGCCTTGAGCTTGTCCCCGGCGGCGTAGAGTTCTTCCAGAGTGGTCGGGGCATGGGCGACCCCGGCTTTGCGCAGCACGTCGGGGTTGGTCCACAGCCAGTTGATGCGGTGGATATTCAGCGGCACGGCCACGTAGTGGCCGTCGAATTTCATCAGCTCGGCGATGCTCGGCGGCAGCAGGGTGTCCCAGTGGTTGGCCTGGGCGACGTTGTCGATGCTGGTCAGCAGGCCCAGCTTGCCCCATTCCTGGATGTCCGGCCCTTTGATCTGCGCGGCGGAGGGCGGGTTGCCGGACACTGCGCGAGTCTTGAGCACGGTCATGGCCGCCGCGCCACCGCCACCGGCGACGGCGCTGTTTTGCCAGGTGAAGCCGTCTTTTTCGATCAGTTGCTTAAGCACGTCGGCTGATTTGGCTTCGCCGCCCGACGTCCAGTAGTGGACGACTTCGACACTGCCTTTGCTCTCAGCCGCCTGAGCGGTGAGCGTACAGAGGCTGGCGAAAGAGACTGCAAGGGCAAGGCGATTGACGAGGTTCATAGGGGATACCTTTTTTTGTTGTTATGGACAGCGGTGTTTATTCCAATCCGAGGCCTTTGCGGCCCAGGCTGTTGAGTTGTCGAGGGGTGAAGCGGTCTTGCCACTGTTGCTCGTAGTCTTCCCGGGGGAAGTCGTCCGGCGAGACACCTTGCTCGAATGCCCTGAACACGTCCTTGGCGTAACGCAGATTTTTCGGACACATGGGCGCGGCGGGGACGTACATCACATTGCCCCAGCCCTGCTGGTCTTCCACCGGGGCGACGCTGTGGATTACGTCGCAGTGCCACCACACCGAGTCGCCGGCGTGCACGTCCGGAATGGGTGTCATGCCCTGTACCAGCAACGGGTGCCATTTCTCTGAGATGGGCAGCACTTTGCCAGGCGCCACGCCGCACAATTCATCCTCGGGCACGTCGTCCAGCAGCGGGCGCAGCAGCATATAAGCCATGGCCTTGGGGATCGGCAGCGTATGCAGCACACCCTGGTCGGCACGCATATCGCACAGTGCCGTCCAGCCCTGGAAGGTGCGGAAGGCCGAGCATTTCACCGTGTCCTTGTAGGCATATTCGTCGACCTCGGTGCGATGCGCGGCATCCCAGGGGTCGTACGCCCGGAAGTCATTGCGGTAGATCTTGTCGAAGACCTTCAGGTAGGCCGGATGGAGCCAGCGTTCCAGCGCCCCGGAGTCGGTATGCGGGCCAAGGCCTTTGGATGTGGTGCCCGGTGGGCGCCGGCGGACGCGGTCCGGGTACAGCGCGTTGATGTCTGGGTCGAACCATTGTTGGCCTTGGGAATAGGTGGTCCACAACCGGTTGAGGAAGGATTGCGCAGCGCCCATGCGCGGGTGCTGACGCACTTGCATCTGGGCGTCGGACCAGTAGATCGGAAATATCTCCGGGCGGGAGGCGTCGAGGTTGCCGAAAAAGGTGTCAGCCGGGCCGCGATACACCGTGTCGAAATGGTTGTTGTCGAGGTAGTCCAGCAGGCTCTTGTCCCACCCCAGCACTTGCTCGCGCGCAAAGTGATTGCGGATCACCAGGCAGCCCCTGCGCTTGATCAGGGCGCGTTGCGCGTCCGTCACCTGGCCGTTGGCGATCGTGTCGAAATCCAGTTCCGGCCAAGCCGAACCGCTCAGCGCCTGGGCTTTGATCGAGGCGATTTCATCGGCAATGAAAGCGCTGACCTCGGCAAACAAAGCGTTCACATCGCCGATCTGCGCGCGCAGGGTTTTCTTCATGTTGACGATGTTGCGCCGGTAGTCGTCCGGCAGCTCGGCACTTTCGAAGGCGTGATAATTACTCATGGGGTGGCCTGTATTGTTGTTATGCATACAGGTATGGAATCACCGGGGCAGCCTGGGCAGCAGTCCGGTTAGACGCGTTGAGCAGTACGATTGTGGCGTTTGTTGCGTCGTGAATGGAAGAATCGGCTTGGTTACTGGAAGTGATGCCCGTGCTGCGCGCGAAATTGCGAAGGCGTGAGGCCTTTTAGCGCTTTGAACTGGCGATTGAACAACGCCTGGGAGACATAGCCGACCCGCTCGGCGATGGCACTGACCGCCAGGTTGCCCTGCATCAGCAGTGCACAGGCATGTCCGATGCGCAGGCGCACGATGTAGTCCAACGCCGTGCAGCGTGTGTGTTTGCGAAACATGCGATGGAGGGCCGACACGCTGACGCATGCCATCTGCGCCAATTGCGGAATGCCCACGGGCTGGGCGTAGTGGGCATGCAGATAATCCAGCACCCGACGTATGCGAGGGTCTTCGATTACCTGAGGCGCGGCGTTTTCCACCGCAATACGCTGCGCGGCGACGTCTCGCGACAGCAGGTTGAGCACGGTCAGCAAAGAGATCAGCCGCTGCGATGCATCCTGCTCGACCATGGCTTCGATCACCGGGCGCAGGACCCTTGAGGTGCTGTCACTGAAACTCAGCGCCTGCTGGGCTGCCGCCAGTAACGCGCGGGTCGGGGCCATTTCGGGAAACAGGCGCACCAGCGATTCCGCCCAGGCTTCGGAAAACCAGATGACCAGGGCGACGTGTGGTTGGGTCGGGTCAATGCGTTCGGCGGACGACCAGCTGTGTGGCACGTTCGGGCCCACCAGAACCAGGTCGCCGTCGTCGTAGAGCGCCACATCGTTGCTGATATAGCGATGCCCGCGGCTATTGAGGGTGAGGGTCAGTTCGTATTCGGGATGGTGATGCCACTCAAACGGGATCGCCTCCGGCAGCCTGCGGTTCAGCAGGGTCCAGGAGGTATTGGCCTCGGTGGGGATTTTCTCGAAACTGGCTCGCATGAATGCATCCTGCCGTACAGGGAAGGCGGCGACGCCACAATCGTAGCATTCGATTCAAGCGAGGGGAGGGGGGCCTCGCCGCAAGAACGATTTCTTGCGGCAAATAAGATCACGCGCAGATCACACTAACTAAGTTGTTATCCGTTCGAACAGCCATTGCCCATTACATGGTAGTTAAGAATATGACGCTGACCTTGTGAGTCTTCATATTCCATCTTGACCGGCACAACTTCGCAAACTTCCGGGATTGTGCTCATGGACAATACTTTGGCCACATCCAGCTTGGTGCTATAGGTGTAGTCTTCGACAATCGGGGCGTTCTGGCCGGCCAGCTCGGTCGGGGCCTCATCGGCCAGGGCGGCGGTGGCGCACAAGCTGCTGAGGGCCATAACTACGAGAGCTTTCATTACTGTATTTACCTTCTTTAGGTCGAATGGGGTCACGGGGCCCTTGTGAGGCCACGTGTGTAACTTAAGAGTTGGGAAGTTCGGATTAACGTTGCCTTCGTGGGGGCTGTTACGGTGTTAATCACAGTGCCGTGTTGGCGGAGTTGATTTTAGGCCTGCGCGTTATATTCATATACCCGTACTTTTGATAAACACTATTGGCGGTTTTTGTAACAATCGTGTGGTAAAGGTTTTTTCATACAGCTGCAAAGCCCCGCAGGCCACGGGCCAGAGCGGCAAACGGGGATAGCAGGGTAATTTGTAGGGGCTTGTTACTACCATCGTCGAATGGTTCTATGGGGCAGCCCCGGCTACAACAGGGGCCATACAACAACAACTATGTCACCGAGGTAAGAAAGATGAGTGCGGCTTCCCTGTACCCCGTTCGCCCCGAAGTAGCAGCCAACACGCTGACCGACGAGGCGACCTACAAGGCCATGTACCAGCAGTCGGTGGTCAACCCCGATGGCTTCTGGCGCGAGCAAGCCAAGCGCCTCGACTGGATCAAGCCTTTCACCACGGTGAAGCAGACCTCGTTCGACGATCACCATGTCGACATCAAGTGGTTCGCCGATGGCACCCTGAACGTTTCCTACAACTGCCTGGACCGTCACCTCGCCGAGCGCGGCGACCAGGCGGCGATCATCTGGGAGGGCGATGACCCTGCCGAGAGCCGCACCATCACCTACCGCGAGCTGCATGAAGAAGTCTGCAAGTTCGCCAACGCCCTGCGTGGCCAGGACGTACACCGCGGCGACGTGGTGACTATCTATATGCCGATGATCCCCGAAGCCGTGGTCGCCATGCTGGCGTGTACCCGCATCGGTGCGATTCACTCGGTGGTTTTTGGCGGTTTTTCCCCGGAAGCCCTGGCCGGTCGCATCATCGACTGTAAGTCGAAGGTAGTGATCACCGCCGACGAAGGCATCCGCGCCGGTAAGAAAATTCCGTTGAAGGCCAACGTCGACGATGCCCTGACCAACCCGGAAACCAGCAGCATCCAGAAAGTCATTGTGTGCAAGCGCACCAATGGCAACATCAAGTGGAACCAGCATCGCGACATCTGGTACGAAGACCTGATGAAAGTGGCGGGCACCGTGTGTGCGCCAAAAGAGATGGGCGCCGAAGAGGCGCTGTTTATCCTCTACACATCCGGTTCCACCGGCAAGCCCAAGGGCGTGCAGCACACCACCGGCGGCTACCTGTTGTACGCGGCCCTGACCCATGAGCGCGTGTTCGACTACCGCCCGGGTGAAATCTACTGGTGCACCGCCGACGTCGGCTGGGTCACCGGCCACACCTATATCGTCTATGGCCCGCTGGCCAACGGCGCCACCACCTTGTTGTTCGAAGGCGTGCCGAACTACCCGGACATCACGCGGGTGGCGAAGATCGTCGACAAGCACAAGGTCAATATCCTCTACACCGCACCGACCGCGATCCGCGCGATGATGGCCTCGGGCACCGCCGCCTGCGAAGGTGCCGATGGCAGCAGCCTGCGCCTGCTCGGTTCGGTGGGCGAGCCGATCAACCCGGAAGCCTGGGATTGGTACTACAAGAACGTCGGCCAATCGCGTTGCCCGATTGTCGACACCTGGTGGCAGACCGAAACCGGCGGCAACATGATGAGCCCGCTGCCGGGTGCCCATGCGCTCAAGCCGGGTTCGGCGGCACGCCCGTTCTTCGGCGTGGTGCCGGCGCTGGTGGATAACCTCGGCAACCTGATCGAGGGGGCTGCCGAAGGCAACCTGGTGATCCTCGATTCGTGGCCGGGCCAGGCGCGCACGCTGTACGGCGACCATGACCGTTTCGTCGACACCTACTTCAAGACCTTCCGTGGCATGTACTTCACCGGTGACGGTGCGCGTCGTGACGAGGACGGCTACTACTGGATCACCGGCCGCGTGGACGACGTGTTGAACGTGTCCGGCCACCGCATGGGCACCGCCGAGATTGAAAGCGCCATGGTCGCCCACCCGAAAGTCGCCGAAGCGGCGGTGGTCGGTGTGCCGCATGACATCAAGGGCCAGGGCATCTATGTCTACGTGACGCTGAAGAACGGCGAGGAGCCAAACGAAGCGCTGCGCCTGGAACTGAAAAACTGGGTGCGCAAGGAGATCGGGCCGATCGCTTCGCCGGACGTGATCCAGTGGGCGCCAGGCTTGCCGAAGACACGCTCGGGCAAGATCATGCGGCGTATCCTGCGCAAGATTGCTACGGCTGAGTACGACGGGCTGGGCGATATCTCCACCCTGGCGGACCCGGGTGTGGTGGCGCATTTGATCGAGACGCACAAGACCATGAACGTCGCGTAAGGCGGGGTAGGTGGGACAGGGCCCCATTTGGCGTGAGCTGGATGGGGCTTTTTTGTTGGCTATCACTGGCGAAACCGGATCACTGTGGGAGCTGGCTTGCCTGCGATGAGGGTGTGTCATGACAGACCGCTATCGCAGGCAAGCCGGCTCCCACATTTGGAATGTATTTCATGCCGGGAGTGCTGATCGTTCCCACGCTCCGCGTGGGAATGCCGCCCTGGACGCTCCGCGTCTGCTCTTGAGGCGTGACGCAGAGCGTCACAGGATGTACTCCCACGCAGAGCGTGGGAACGATCTATGCGCAGGCCAATAAATATCGACTTCGTGTGTAGGACGTTTCTGAATGTTACCGAGAGCCCTAAATGTGTAACCCATCGCCCAAACCTGAGGCAAAGTGCTACAACATTGCCCCGAAAAAGCGCGTTTTAGACACCCCAAGAAATAAGATTAAACGCCAGACTTGCCGTGCTAGAAGGGTTTGCGAATAATAGGCCCGCAATTTGCAGCATCAACAGGTTTAATATCTTTTGTCTCTGCATAAAATTCAGAGGCTGTCAATGTGCTGGAACGGCTTTCTCGGTGCTTCTGTAAATTGTTGTCGCATTGAGGAAATATCGGCTTCCGGCCTGTCGTTAGAATGCCGATCACTCGCTCGTCGTCGCAGGTCGTCACCTGCGTAGGACGCAGCACCGCAATTCGGTTTCCCTTAAGTCGCATCGTGGGCCATGGCTCATACTGCTGTTTTGCCCTATACCGATGGAGTCCCAAGATGAAGAAACTCGTGCTGTTGGGCGCCCTGGCGCTGTCCGTGCTATCCATGCAGGCTTTCGCTGAAGGCAAGCCACTGAAGATTGGTATCGAAGCGGCTTACCCTCCGTTTGCCTCCAAAGCTCCCGATGGCAGCATCGTTGGTTTTGACTACGACATCGGCAACGCCCTGTGCAAGCAGATGGACGTCAAGTGCACGTGGGTCGAGCAGGAATTCGATGGCCTGATCCCAGCGCTGAAAGTGCGCAAGATCGACGCGATCCTGTCGTCGATGTCCATCACTGAAGACCGCAAGAAGTCCGTGGACTTCACCAACCGCTACTACCTGAGCCCAGCGCAGCTGGTGATGAAGGAAGGCACCAAGGTCAGCGACAGCCTGGATGAATTGAAAGGCAAGAAAATCGGCGTGCAGCGCGGTTCGATCCACGATCGCTTCGCCAAGGAAGTCCTGGCCCCTAAAGGCGCCACGGTTGTGCCTTACAGCTCGCAGAACGAAATCTACCTGGACGTGGAAGCCGGTCGCCTCGATGGCACCGTGGCTGACGCTACCCTGCTGCAGGACGGTTTCTTGAAGACTCCGGCCGGCAAAGGCTACGCGTTCGTCGGCCCACAGTTCACCGACGCCAAATACTTCGGCGACGGCATCGGCATTGCCGTCCGTAAAGGCGACAAGGAAAACCTGGACCGCATCAACGCTGCCATTGCCGCGATCCGTGCCAACGGCGAATACAAGAAAATCCAGGACAAGTACTTCGACTTCGATATTTACGGCGCTGACCCTAAGTAACTCGTCGCAGCTGTCTGTCCAGAATGGCGCAAGCAACAGAATTCCTGAGGTTTGCGCCATTTTTTCATCCCCCTTTTCGAGGACCTGAATCATGTTGAAAGGCTACGGGGCCGTCATCCTCGATGGCGCATGGTTGACGCTTCAGCTCGCCTTGTCGTCCATGGCCTTGGCCATTGTTCTGGGTCTGATCGGGGTCGCGTTACGCCTGTCGCCGGTGCGCTGGTTGGCCTGGCTGGGTGACTTGTACTCCACGGTGATCCGCGGGATCCCCGACCTGGTGCTGATCCTGCTGATTTTCTACGGCGGCCAGGACCTGCTGAACCGCGTCGCGCCGATGCTCGGCTATGACGACTATATCGACTTGAACCCCTTGGCCGCCGGTATCGGCACCCTGGGTTTCATCTTTGGCGCCTACCTCTCGGAAACATTCCGGGGCGCCTTCATGGCCATTCCCAAGGGGCAGGCCGAAGCCGGCCTTGCGTATGGCATGAGTAGTTTCCAAGTGTTCTTCCGGGTGATGGTGCCGCAGATGATTCGGCTGGCGATCCCCGGGTTCACCAACAACTGGCTGGTACTGACCAAGGCCACCGCGCTGATTTCGGTGGTGGGCCTGCAAGACATGATGTTCAAGGCCAAGCAGGCGGCAGATGCCACCCGCGAGCCTTTTACCTTCTTCCTCGCAGTGGCGGCGATGTACCTGGTGATCACCAGCGTATCGTTGCTGGCCTTGCGTCATCTTGAGAAGCGCTATTCGGTAGGCGTAAGGGCGGCTGATCTATGATCTTCGACTACAACGTCATCTGGGACGCCATGCCGCTGTACCTCGGCGGCTTGGTGACCACCTTGAAACTGCTGGCCATTTCGCTGTTCTTCGGCCTGCTTGCCGCCTTGCCCCTGGGCTTGATGCGCGTGTCCAAGCAGCCGATCGTCAATGGCGCAGCCTGGCTCTACACCTACGTGATCCGTGGCACGCCGATGCTGGTGCAGCTGTTCCTGATCTACTACGGCCTGGCCCAGTTCGATGCGGTGCGCGAGAGTTTCCTGTGGCCGCTGCTGTCCAGCGCCACGTTCTGTGCGTGCCTGGCCTTTGCGATCAACACCAGTGCCTACACCGCTGAAATCATCGCCGGCAGCCTCAAGGCCACCCCCAATGGCGAGATCGAAGCGGCCAAGGCCATGGGCATGTCGCGCTACAAGCTGTATCGCCGCATCCTGCTGCCGTCGGCCCTGCGCCGCGCGCTGCCGCAGTACAGCAACGAAGTGATCATGATGCTGCAGACCACCAGCCTGGCGTCCATTGTCACCCTGATCGACATCACCGGTGCCGCACGCACGGTGAACGCCCAGTTCTACCTGCCGTTCGAAGCCTATATCACCGCCGGCGCGTTCTACCTGTGCCTGACCTTCATCCTGGTGCGCCTGTTCAAGTTGGCCGAGCGCCGCTGGCTGAGCTACCTGGCTCCACGGAAGCACTGATATGGAACGTATTGATCACCGGCTGCCCTGGGGTCACCTGGGGTGCGAGCGGCAGTTGAGCGTGTTCCGATTCGGCAAAGGCGAGCGCAAGGCCTATATCCAGGCCAGCCTGCACGCCGACGAATTGCCCGGCATGCGCGCCGCCTGGGAGCTGAAGAAACGCCTCACCGAGCTGGAACAGCAAGGCGCGCTCAATGGCGTGATCGAACTGGTGCCGGTGGCCAACCCGATGGGTCTCGGCCAACTGCTGCAAGGCAGTCACCAGGGGCGTTTTGAAATCGGCAGCGGCAAGAACTTCAATCGCGATTTCGTCGAGTTGAGCACGCCGGTGGCCGAGTTGCTCCAGGGCAAGTTGGGTGATGACCCTCACGCCAACGTGCGCATGATCCGCCAGGCCATGACCGATACGCTGAATGCACTGCCGGCGCCGAGCAGCCAGTTGCAAGGCATGCAGCGCCTGTTGCTGAGCCATGCCTGCACTGCCGACATCGTCCTCGACCTGCATTGCGATGCCGAGGCCGCGTTGCATATGTACGCGCTGCCCCAGCACTGGCCGCAGTGGCGCTCATTGTCGGCGCACTTGAATGTGAAAGTCGGCCTGCTGGCGGAAGACTCCGGCGGCAGCTCGTTCGATGAAGCCTGTTCATTGCCATGGTTGCGCTTGTCCCAGGCGTTCCCCGAGGCCCAGGTGCCGCTGGCATGCCTGGCGACCACTCTGGAACTGGGCGGCCAGGCCGACACCGGACGCGACGAGGCGATCTTCCACGCCGAAGGTATCCTCGCGTTTCTGGCCGAGCAGGGCCTGATCAAGGGCGACTGGCCGGCGCCGCAGTACGAGCCGTGTGAAGGCCTGCCTTTTGAAGGCACTGAATTGCTCTTCGCGCCCCACGCCGGGGTGATCAGTTACCTGCGTAAGGCCGGTGACTGGGTCGAGAAGGGCGAACCGATTTTTGAAGTGATTGACCCCCTGGAAGACCGCGTCAGCACGCTTTGCGCGGGCACTTCGGGGGTGCTGTTTGCCGTTGAACGGCTACGTTATGCCCAAGCGGGTTTCTGGCTGGCCAAGGTGGCGGGGCGCGAAGCGCTGCGTCACGGGCGCTTGCTCAACGACTGACCACCTGTTTTTGTGAGAACCGACCGCATGTACAAACTTGAAGTCCAAGACCTGCATAAACGCTATGGCAGTCATGAAGTGCTCAAAGGTGTGTCCCTGGCCGCCGCGGCCGGTGATGTGATCAGCATCATCGGCTCCAGTGGTTCGGGCAAAAGCACCTTCTTGCGCTGCATCAACCTGCTCGAGCAACCCCACGCCGGCAAGATTCTGCTCAACAACGAAGAGCTGAAACTGGTGGCCAACAAGGACGGCGCCATGAAGGCTGCCGACCCTAAACAGCTGCAGCGCATGCGCTCGCGCCTGTCGATGGTGTTCCAGCATTTCAACCTGTGGTCGCACATGACCGCGATTGAAAACGTGATGGAAGCGCCGGTGCATGTGCTGGGCGTGTCGAAGAAAGAAGCGCGTGAAAAGGCCGAGCACTACCTGGCCAAGGTCGGCGTGGGCCATCGCAAGGATGCGTTCCCCGGCCATATGTCCGGTGGCGAGCAGCAGCGCGTGGCGATTGCCCGTGCCCTGGCGATGGAGCCTGAGGTGATGCTGTTCGACGAGCCGACCTCGGCGCTGGACCCGGAGCTGGTCGGCGAAGTGCTCAAGGTCATGCAGGACCTGGCCCAGGAAGGCCGCACCATGGTGGTGGTGACTCACGAAATGGGCTTTGCCCGTGAAGTGTCGAACCAACTGGTGTTCTTGCACAAAGGCATTGTCGAAGAACGCGGCAACCCGCGCGAAGTGCTGGTGAACCCGCAATCGGAGCGGTTGCAGCAATTCCTGTCGGGCAGCCTGAAGTAATCAAGGCTGCTTTTGTGCACCGGTTTAGTGCATGCTTCGCAGTCTTGAGAGTTGGCCTCAATCCCCTGTGGGAGCTGGCTTGCCTGCGATAGCGGTGTATCAGAAGTAGATGTGCTCACTGACCCACCGCCATCGCAGGCAAGCCAGCTCCCACATTGGAACGCCATATGTTTTGAGATTTGTGTTGGTTTCCGGGCTAGCATTGGCCCTTGTCTTCATTACTGTTACTCGCTTCGGATAGCCCTCCATGACCGCCCATCGAATTGGTTTCCTGATTTGGCCCAGCACGAAAGCACTGACGCTTGCGCTGGCTGAGGAGGCCTTGCGCGTTGCTCAGCGGGTGCATCCGGACGTGGTGTATGAGCTGTCGTTCCTGCTCGCCGAGCCTGCGACCGATGGCGCCTGGCAGCTGCCGGGTGAGCCGTGGGCGGGCAAGCTCGAAGGCTTCCAGAAGCTGTTCCTGCTGGCGGACGAACCGCCCACCGTGATCGCCTCCCAACTGAGCACCGCGCTCAAGCAACTGGTGCGCGCCGGGTGTGTGATCGGTGGCCTGTCGGCGGGTGTCTACCCGTTGGCCCAGCTCGGCTTGCTCGACGGCTACCGCGCCGCCGTGCACTGGCGCTGGCAGGATGATTTTGCCGAGCGCTTCCCCAAGGTCATCGCTACCAGCCACCTGTTCGACTGGGACCGTGATCGCCTGACCGCCTGCGGTGGGATGTCGGTGCTCGACCTGCTGCTGGCGGTACTGGCCCGTGACCACGGCGCCGAACTGGCCGGTGCAGTCTCCGAGGAACTGGTGGTGGAGCGCATCCGCGAAGGCGGCGAACGCCAGCGTATTCCTTTGCAAAACCGCCTGGGTTCCAGCCATCCGAAGCTGACCCAGGCGGTGTTGCTGATGGAGGCCAACATCGAAGAGCCGTTGACCACCGATGAAATCGCCCAGCACGTGTGCGTGTCGCGACGACAGCTCGAAAGGATCTTCAAGCAATACCTCAACCGCGTTCCCAGCCAGTACTACCTGGAGCTGCGCCTGAACAAGGCGCGCCAGATGCTCATGCAAACCAGCAAGTCGATCATCCAGATCGGCCTGTCCTGCGGCTTCTCCTCGGGGCCGCACTTCTCCAGCGCCTACCGCAACTTCTTTGGCGCCACCCCGCGCGAAGACCGCAACCAGCGGCGCAGCAGCAGCCCGTTCGAGCTGTCGTCGGTACCGTCCGAACGCGGCTGAGGTGGGCGGTTACTCCTCCATTGGTCGCGGTGTTCCCGGAACCTGCAACGCCACGCCGAAGGCATCGACCATCGCTTCTTCCACCCTCAGCTCGTAACCGGTTTGGCGGTAGTAATCGCGCAGCAGCTCGATGCTTTGCGCGGACAGCGGGTTGCCGCTCAAGTCTGAGGCATCATCGAGCGGCAGTGACATTTCGAGCAAATCGCTGGGTAGTCCCATGATTTCGTTGTCACTCAGGTCCAGGTATTCAAGGAAGATCAGGCGTGAAAGCTGCTCCTTGCTCTCGGGCGTCATGCGCATTTGGGTGTCTGCCAACTTCAGGTAGCGCACGTCTTCGTCTACACCGTATTGGCGCTTGAGGGCGGCTTGCAGCAGCTCGGCGGCGAAGGTTTGCGGGCTCTTGAGCCCGGCCAAAGCCTTGTTCAGCCGATTCTGGTGGCTCCAGGCCGCGCGATTGAGGCGTTTGAGTTCTGTGTGCTGGGCCTCGGAGGCGTTTGTGTACCCATCGGCAATAGTCGGTGAAATGTCGCGGAGGGCGGTGCGCCTGTCGGGCGTAGCATCGGATCGGTCCTGGATGGCGCTAATGTGCCTCCAGCAACCAGGCCGCGCTCGCTCGACGACGGTAGATAGTTGATGAAGCCTGCGGGGGGGATTCGCGAAGATCACCTGCGCATGGCGGGGCCGCACGGTTTAAACTGCGCCATTGCGACGCTATTTGTCGCATTGGCGTAAACCCGCGTAAAACCGGGGTTGGCGCTATAAGAAGTTGTCGCTTGGCGACAAGGTCGCGCTGAAAACTGTCCTTACAATCCCTGCATCGCCCGCCAGTTCCAGGCAGGCGTTCCTCTTCAGGAGACTCCGATGTCCGTTGAGCAAGCCCCGGTGCAACGTGCCGATTTCGACCAGGTCATGGTTCCCAACTATGCACCTGCTGCCTTCATTCCCGTGCGCGGCGAAGGCTCCCGCGTCTGGGACCAGGCGGGTCGCGAGCTGATCGATTTTGCCGGCGGCATCGCGGTCAACGTATTGGGCCACGCCCACCCGGCGCTGGTCGGTGCACTGACCGAGCAGGCCAGCAAGTTGTGGCATGTCTCCAACGTCTTCACCAACGAGCCGGCCCTGCGCCTGGCCCACAAGCTGATCGACGCCACCTTTGCCGAGCGCGTGTTCTTCTGCAACTCCGGCGCCGAAGCCAACGAGGCCGCCTTCAAGCTGGCCCGTCGCGTCGCGTTCGACCGTTTCGGCACTGAGAAGTACGAGATCATCGCCGCACTGAACAGCTTCCACGGCCGTACCCTGTTTACCGTCAACGTCGGTGGCCAGTCGAAGTATTCCGATGGGTTCGGTCCGAAAATCACCGGTATCACCCACGTGCCTTACAACGACCTGGACGCGCTGAAAGCCGCTGTCTCGGACAAGACCTGCGCCGTGGTGCTGGAACCGATCCAGGGCGAAGGCGGCGTACTGCCGGCCGAACTGGCCTACCTGCAAGGCGCCCGCGAGTTGTGCGACGCCAACAACGCGCTGCTGGTGTTCGACGAAGTGCAAACCGGCATGGGCCGCAGCGGCCACTTGTTCGCCTACCAGCACTACGGTGTGGTGCCGGACATCCTCACCAGCGCAAAGAGCCTGGGCGGCGGTTTCCCGATTGCGGCGATGCTCACCCGTGAAGACCTCGCCAAGCACCTGGTGGTCGGCACCCACGGCACCACCTACGGCGGCAACCCGCTGGCCTGCGCGGTCGCCGAGGCGGTGATCGATGTGATCAACACGCCAGAGGTGCTGGCCGGCGTCAACGCCAAGCACGACCTGTTCAAGGCGCGCCTGGAGCAGATCGGCAAGCAGTACGGCATCTTCACCGAAGTGCGCGGCATGGGCCTGCTGATCGGTTGTGTGCTGAGCGATGCCTTCAAAGGCAAGGCCAAGGACGTGTTCAACGCCGCCGAGAAAGAAAACCTGATGATCCTGCAAGCCGGCCCCGACGTGGTGCGTTTCGCCCCGAGCCTGGTAGTGGAAGACGCAGACATCCAGGAAGGCCTGGACCGTTTTGAGCGTGCCGTGAAGACGCTGACACACGCTTGATGGACCGTTCGGTGCCCAAACGATTGGGCATCGAACCTAAATTTTTGTGCCGGGCCTCTTAATTGGAGCTGTGTAGATCCAATGTGGGAGCGGGCTTGCTCGC
>NZ_JANLOH010000042.1:0-39859 GCF_025466155.1 Pseudomonas sp. 13B_2.1_Bac1
CCGCACCGATCAGAACTCGTGATCAGCGTTATCCGGGTTCAGGTCGCTGATACCCAGCTTGCCTGCGGCTGCTTCAATCGAACCGGTCTGCTTGACCAGTGCGGCGATCGCGTCACGCACGATCTGGTTGCCGGCTTCGTTGCCAGCGGCGATCAGTTGGTCGTAGTGCTCGCCGTTGTTGGCGTGGTCAACCATGACCTGAATCTTCGCTTCGGTCGCCGCCAGGTCAGCCTTCAGGGCGGTGTCGGTAGCCGGATCAGCCTTGGCCACCAGGGACGACAGGCTGGCGCCGGTCAGCTTGGTGCCATCGACGCGGGTGTACTCGCCCAGGTAGACGTTGCGGATGCCCTTGGCGTCGTAGAACTGCGAGTTGTGGGTGTTATCGCTGAAGCAATCGTGTTCGTCTTCCGGCGAATTGGCTTCCAGCGAAACCTTCATGCGTTCACCGGCCAGCTCGCCCAGGGACAGGCTGCCCATGCCGAACAACATTTTGCGCAGGCCGTCGGTGGCAGGTTCTGCCTCCAGGGTGGCGCGGTAGTTGTCTTCGACGTTGGGTTTCCAGTTGCCGACCATTTCTTCCAGGTCGCTGACCAGCAGTTGGGTCACGGCGCTCAGGTAGGCGCGGCGACGCTCGTTGTGGCCGCCGGTGGCGCCGTCACCTGTCAGGTAGTCCGAGGCAGGACGGTTGCCGGCGCCAGGGCCGGTGCCGTTCAGGTCCTGGCCCCAGAGCAGGAATTCGATGGCGTGGTAGCCGGTGGCGACGTTGGCTTCGGAACCGCCCAGCTCATTGAGGCTGGCGAGTTTTTCCGGAGTGATGTCCTTCACGTCGACCTTGTCTTCGCCGACCTGGATCTCGGTGTTGGCGATGATGTTGGCAGTCGCACCCGGGTTACCCAGGGCGTGTTCGTAGGACTTGTCGACGTAGTCGATCAGCCCTTCGTCCAGCGGCCATGCGTTCACCTGGCCTTCCCAGTCATCAATGATGGTGTTGCCGAAGCGGAACACTTCGCTCTGCAGGTACGGCACGCGGGCGGCGATCCAGGCGTCGCGCGCGGCTTTCAGCGTGTCGGCGTTCGGCTTGGCGAGGAAGGCGTCGATGGCGGTTTGCAGGGTTTTCGCAGTGGACTCGGCATCGCTGTAGACCGCGAACACCATGTCTGCGTAATGCGCGACCACGGCCTTGGCGGCCGCTTCGTCGACCTGGCCGGCAGGGGTGGCAGCCGCTGGAGCGGTAGTGCTGGCAGCCGGGGTCGGCGCCTGGGGCGCTGCGGCCTTGTCTTTACCTTCGCCGCAACCGGCGAGAGAAATGGCAATGGCCAGCAGACTGGCGGTGGCCAGGGGCATACGAATCATGGCGAACATCCTGCTTCGGTTGTTGATAGGGCGCGCGGGGGAGCGCAAAAAAGCTGCGACATAATGCGAAAGATTTGCATTTTGTGTAAAGGGTTATACGAGGGAAATATTTAGTATCGATTCGAGCGCTCAGAGAATCACTTCGCTATTACGCTCCGACTGCTTCAAAAAAGCCGCCAACTCCCGGGCCTGCAAGGGTTTGCTGTAGTGATAGCCCTGACCTTCATGGCAGCCTTCGGAGATGATGTAGGCCTCCTGCTCAGCGGTTTCCACGCCCTCGGCGATCACTTGCATGCCCAGGCTTTTGCCCAGCTGGATGATGGCCCGCACGATGGTGGCGTCGTCGTCATCGTCCAGCAGGTCCTGGACGAAGCTCTTGTCGATCTTGATTTTGTCCAGTGGCAGGCTCTTGAGGTAGCTCAGGGATGAATAGCCGGTGCCGAAGTCATCAATCGCAATCAACGCCCCGGAACGGCGCAGGCTCAGCAAGTGCTGGGCGGCCGTGCTGATGTCTTCCATCAGGCCGGTCTCGGTGACTTCCAGTTCCAGGCTGCGCGGCGGCAGGCGGTAGATCTGCATCAGGTTGTTGACCACCCGTGGCAGCTCGGCGTGGTGCAACTGCACGGTGGACAGGTTGACCGCCATGCGCAGGCCGGTGAAGCCCAGGTCGTGCCATTCGCGCAACTGGCGGCAGGCCTGGTCCAGTACCCATTCACCAATCGGGATGATGGTGCCGTTCTGCTCCGCCAGCGGGATAAACAGGTCGGGCGGCACCAGGCCGTGTTCCGGGTGTTGCCAGCGGATCAGTGCTTCCACGCCGACCACGCGGTGGTCGCGGTAGCTGATCTGCGGCTGGTACACAAGGTGAAACTGGTCGCGACTGAGGGCGTCGCGCAGGTCTTTCTCCAGCTCGCGGCGGCGGCGCATTTCACTGTCGACGCTGGCGATGTAGAACTGATAGCGGTTGCGCGAACGGCTCTTGGCCAGGGTCATGGTCTGTTCGGCTTTCTGCAGCAACTTCTCGGTGCTGTCGCCATCTTCCGGGAACAACGTGATACCGATGGTGGCGCGCAGGCGGATTTCCTCGTGATCGAGGGCGAATTCCGCCTCCAGGTCGTCGAGGATACTTTGCGCCAGCTCCGCGGCTTCGTAGGGCTGGTCGATATCGGCCTGCACCAGGGCGAACTGGTCGCCACCCAGGCGGGCCAGGGCACCGAGTCGGCCGCTGTGGGCGCGCAGGCGGTCGGCCAGGGCCAGCAGCAATTTGTCGCCGGCCTGATAAGTGAACTGTTCGTTGATGCTTTTGAAGTCATCGAGGCCCACGCATAACACCGCCACGCGGCGTTGGCGACGACCGGCATCGATCAGGATTTTGTCCAGTTGCTCCTGCAGTTTCTGGCGATTCGGCAGGCCGGTGAGGAAGTCGTACTGGGCCATGCGCAGCAGGCTGCTTTCCGCTTCATGGCGCAGGTGGGTATTGCGTTCGATGGATTCGAGCAATTGGTTGGCGGTATTGATCCACAGCCCCAGTTCGTTGCGCTCATGGCCCTTGAGCTGCGGGATCTTGTGCTCGCTGGGCCGGTCGGGGTTGATCGAGGTCAAATGTTCGATAATCCGCGACAACGGTTTGGTCAGCAGCCAGTGATAGACCAGGTACAGCACCAGGCCCATGGCCAGGGCGCGCAGCACCCCGGAAATGAAGATGATCACCGAATTGACGATAAACCCCTGGCCATAGGTGGCCGTGTCGAGGGTGATACTGAGGTCGCCGTAATACTCGCTGTAGGGGCCTTTGCCGACCAGGGGCGTGGTGAAGGTGCGTTCCTGGCCCAGGATCAGGTCGGTCAGCCAGCGGCTGGGGGCCTGCTGCAGTGCGCGGCTCTTTTCGGCCAGCATGGTTTCGTTGGGGTGGCCGATGGACGCCATGCGCACCGCGTCGTCCTGGAACAGCCCCTCGATGACCTGCATGCCCATCTCGCGGTCCAGGCTGTAGACAGCCTGCGTCGAGGGATCGCGAAACATGTCGAGGATGCGCTGGGCATCGCCGGCCACGGCCTGGCGCGTCTTGTAGGCATCGAAAACGATCTGCGCCACGCTCAGCGCCACGCCCACGATCAATGCCGACAGCAGCACAACCCGTAGCAACTTCACCGACAAGCTGTTCTTGAGTTCCAGCTTCAAAGGGTCATTCCTTGTTCCATGCGGGTGGCCTCAATATGCCATGAGTATTGGCAATCCCGTGAGGGCAGTCAAAGGGACATTGCGGCTGACGGTACTTTGCGGCGTTGGGGGAGCCTGGGGCGGGGGATGTTGGCGGGTGCGAGGGGAAATGGAAGGCGGTTCAATCAGGCGAGCGATGGACGGGGAGGGGCTGCGTTTTTCGCTTCCCTGGAAGCCCAGGGAAGCGAGCGCTGCGGCCTTTACCCGGCGGGTACCTGGTTTGGGTTGTCTTTTTGGGCGTCTGTCATGGATTGAGCCAGCGACGAGGCTGAGTTCATTGCCATTCCCATGGCTTTCGTACCCAGGTCTATTGCCATCGGGGCTACGGTTGCGATTAGTGGGGCCGCCAGTGCTGCTGCGCCTGCTCCTGCGATTGCCATGATTACACTCTCCAACATCAATCCAGAGGGACATTCCTCCTGAGGCCTGGGTGGTCATTGCGTATCGTTGAGTTCCATGGGGCTTTGCCTGCCCTTGCGCTTGAACCAACGGCCACAAAAAAGCCCGGCACAGGGCCGGGCTTTTTCTACTGCAAGGGTTGCTTAGGCAGTGAAGGTCTTGCCTTCGAACTGCTCAGCCACGAACTTCCAGTTGACCAGGTTCCAGAACGCTTCCACATACTTCGGACGCACGTTGCGGTAGTCGATGTAGTAGGCGTGTTCCCAGACGTCGCAGGTCAGCAGCGGGGTGTCGCCGTTGGTCAGCGGGTTGCCGGCGCCGATGGTGCTGGCCAGGGCCAGGGAACCGTCAGCCTTTTTCACCAGCCAGCCCCAACCGGAACCGAAGGTGCCGACGGACGTCTTGGTGAACTCTTCCTTGAACTTGTCGAACGAACCGAAGGCTGCGTTGATGGCTTCAGCCAGTGCGCCGGTCGGTTGGCCACCGGCGTTTGGCGCCAGGCAGTTCCAGTAGAAGGTGTGGTTCCAGACCTGAGCGGCGTTGTTGAAGATGCCGCCCGAAGAGGATTTGACGATCTCTTCCAGGGTCTTGCCTTCGAACTCGGTGCCAGGCACCAGGTTGTTCAGGTTCACGACATAGGTGTTGTGGTGCTTGTCGTGGTGGTATTCCAAGGTTTCCTTGGAGATGTGCGGCTGCAGGGCATCGTGTGCGTAGGGCAGCGGCGGCAATTCGAAAGCCATGATGATTCTCCTAATCAGGTCAGTTGCGGTGAGCGCAAGGCCGATCACGGGCGGCCAAACAAGCGCCGGGGAGTTTGTACTCTTTGCGGCGCAGGGTCCGGATCATAGCACCGGGGGTGCGGCAAAACCACGCAACAACTGTGTGGGATAGAGGTTCCAGAGCGTTTTGGAATATTGCTCAAGCGCCGATCAATTGGTAGGCCACGCTGAACATCATCACCGCCACCAACAGGTCCAGCAGGCGCCACGTCGCCGGGCGGGCCAGCCAGGGCGCCAACCAGGCCGCGCCGAGTGCCAGCGTGGCGAACCACAGGAATGAAGCACTGGCGGCGCCGGCCACGTAGGCGCCCGGTTCGGTTTGTTGGGCGCCCAATGAGCCGATCAGCAGCACCGTGTCCAGGTACACATGGGGGTTGAGCAATGTCACGGCCAGGGCGCTGAGCAATACCGCGCGTAACGAGCGCATCTTGACGTGATTGCCTTGCTCCAGGCTTTGCCTGGAAAACGCCCGACGCAGCGCCAACGTGCCGTACCACAACAGGAATGCCGCGCCGCCCCAGCGGGCGATGGCCAGCAGCAGCGGGTTTTGCGCGAGCACCGTGGCCAGGCCGAAGACACCGGCCGCAACCAGGATGGCATCGCAGACGATGCAGAGCGCTGCCACGGGCAGGTGATGTTCACGGCGCAGGCTTTGCGCGAGGACAAAGGCGTTCTGCGTTCCGATCGCCATGATCAGGCCGAGCGCCACCAACAGGCCATTCAGATAGCTTTGCCACATACGCTTTACTCCGCGTCCGTCGCCAACTGGCGCAGTACATTCATGGCGCGCTCGGCATCCGCGCGGCCGACAAACAGGTGATCGTGGTAGTAGCCGGCGATCACGTTGCAACTGATCCCGGCCTTGCCCAGGGCGCTGGCAAACGCGGCGGTGAGGCCCACGGCTTCGAGCGCCGAGTGCACATTCAAGGTGATCCACGCCGCCACATAGTCGAAGGCCATTCCAGCCGTCTCGGCCTGCTGGCGTTCCAGGATCAGCGTCAGGCCTTCCTGCTCGCGGAAGCTGCCAATCACCTCGCAACCCGCCGGGATGCGGTGATCGGGCAAAGTGCAGAACACGTAGTCACCCTCGTTCAGGTGCGGGCTCATGCTGCGCAACAGTGTTGCCAGGGCGGTTTCGCCGGCCATGGGAGGTTTCCTTATAAAGAGGGAAGCGATGCTGGCTATTCTCATGGTGCAGGCTGTATAAGAAAAACCAATATTGCTGATCGCTCATTAGAGAAACTGATGTTCGACTATAAATTGCTCTCCGCCCTGGCGGCGGTGGTGGAACAGGCCGGCTTCGAGCGCGGCGCACAAGTGCTGGGGCTGTCGCAGTCGGCGATTTCCCAGCGGATCAAATTGCTTGAGGCACGCATCGGTCAGCCGGTGCTGGTACGGGCCACGCCGCCGACGCCCACGGATGTCGGGCGGCGGTTGCTCAACCATGTGCAGCAGGTGCGGCTGCTGGAGCGCGATCTGCAGAGCCAGGTGCCGGCACTGGACGAGGAGGGCATGCCCGAACGTCTGCGCATCGCGCTGAATGCCGACAGCCTGGCCACCTGGTGGGCCGAGGCGGTCAGCGGGTTTTGTGCCGAGCAGCACTTGTTGCTGGACCTGGTGGTGGAAGACCAGACCGTCGGCCTCAAGCGCATGCGGGCCGGCGAAGTGGCCGCCTGCATCTGCGCCAGCGAGCGCCCGGTGGCCGGTGCGCGCAGCCTGTTGCTCGGTGCCATGCGCTATCGGGCGTTGGCCAGCCCGGCATTTATTGCGCGGCATTTTCCTATGGGCGTGCGCGCCGACCAGTTGGCGCGCACGCCCGCGCTGGTGTTTGGCCCGGATGATTTTTTGCAGCATCGCTACCTGGCGTCCCTCGGTGTGGACGGCGGTTTCGAACACCACTTATGCCCCTCGTCCGAAGGCTTTATCCGCCTCACTGAAGCCGGGCTTGGCTGGGGCCTGGTGCCGGAATTGCAGGTGCGCGACCAGTTGGAACGGGGCGTGCTGCTGGAGTTATTGCCAGATAAGCCCATTGATGTGCCGTTGTACTGGCATCATTGGCGCAGTGGCGGGCAGCTGTTGGGCCTGCTGACCGACCATCTGGCCCAGGCATGTGGGCAATGGTTGGTGCCCTATCAGCAGTAGCTGGCGTCAAGTTGCAAGCTGCAAGAGAAAAGCTTGCAGATCGTATTTAATTTGCAACTGATAGCTTGAAGCTTGCAGTTGCATCCGTAGGAGGCTCCATGAAAGTTCTGGTCACCGGCGCAAGCGGCTTCATCGGCGGGCGCTTTGCGCGTTTCGCCCTGGAGCAGGGCCTGGACGTGCGGGTCAACGGGCGACGCGCCGAGGGTGTGGAACACCTGGTCAGGCGCGGCGCCGAGTTTATCCAGGGTGATTTGAATGATGCCGACCTGGTACGCGACCTGTGCCGCGATGTCGAAGCTGTGGTGCATTGCGCCGGCGCCGTCGGGCTGTGGGGCAAATATCAGGATTTTCACCAGGGCAATGTGCTGGTCACGGAAAACGTGGTCGAGGCGTGCCTCAAGCAACAGGTCGGGCGCCTGGTGCACCTGTCCTCGCCGTCGATCTACTTCGATGGGCGCGACCATCTCGGGCTGACCGAAGAGCAAGTGCCCAAGCGCTTCAAGCATCCGTATGCCGCGACCAAATACCTGGCGGAGCAAAAAGTCTTCGGTGCCCAGGAGTTCGGCCTCGAAGTCATCGCGCTGCGCCCGCGTTTTGTAACCGGCGCCGGCGACATGAGCATTTTCCCGCGCCTGCTGAAAATGCAGCGCAAGAACCGCCTGGCCATCGTCGGCGACGGCCTCAACAAGGTCGATTTCACCAGCGTGCACAACCTCAACGAAGCGCTGCTCGGCAGTTTGCTCGCGCCCGGTTCAGCGTTGGGCAGGGCCTACAACATCAGCAACGGCACCCCGGTGCCGGTGTGGGATGTGGTGAATTACGTCATGCGCCAAATGCAGTTGCCCCAAGTGACGCGTTATCGCTCCTACGGCCTGTCCTACAGCGTCGCCGCGCTCAATGAAGCCTTCTGCGCGATGTGGCCGGGTCGACCGGAACCGGCGTTGTCGCGCCTGGGCATGCAGGTCATGAACAAAGATTTCACCCTCGACATCAGCCGCGCCAGGCATTATCTGGACTACGAGCCCAAGGTCAGCCTGTGGACTGCCCTCGACGAGTTCTGCAGTTGGTGGAAGGCCCAGGAACCGGGGTTGAAGTAAGCTCACAACCAGCAACACATCGGGAACCGAATTCGTGGTTCCGGGTCGATCAGTGCGGCGGGCCTGCGGTTTATACTCCCCACGCTCGGCTCCCCCGCTAGCCACCTCACCGATTCAGGGTTGATTCATGCGCAACGATGCCAACGACGACTTCGACAACGTTCCCAGCCTGCGGGCCGATCACGGGGATGACGATGATTTCGAACCGACTCCCGCCACCTCGGTGCGTTCGCGCAACACGCCCGTGGTCAAGGTCAAGAGCGCCAGCACCGGCCCGTTGTGGGCATTGATCGGCGCCCTGCTGATCGCCTTCGCCGGCCTGGCGTGGTGGAGCTTCCAGCAGATCTCATTGATGGGCCAGCAATTGGTCGCCACCCAGGAAAGCTTTGCGCGCATCAGCGAAGAAGCGGCAGGGCGGCTGCAGGATATTTCCGGCAAGGTCGTGGCCAGCGAGGCCAGCGTGAACAACGGCAGCGAAGCGCTCAAATTGCAGATCAAGCAGCTGGAAACCCAGTTGCTGGAGCAGGGCAAGCAGCAAGTGGGCGTGGCCGGCCAGGCCACCGAGCTGGACAAGCGCCTGGCACAGATGACCGCGAGCACCACCGACCTGTCCAACGCCAACACCCGGCTGCAAGGCCAGGTGCAAGCGCTGACCGACGCCGTGGCGACGCTCAAGGCGGCGCAGGGCGATGCCGGCAAGCGTGATGCCGAAATCAAGGAGCTCGCTGCCGACGTCGCGGCGCTGAAAAAGCAGGGCAACCCGAGCGCCGCCATCGCGCGTATCGAGCAGGACCTGGTAGTGCTCAAGAGTGCCCAGGACAATCAGCCCGCCAACAGCGATGCGCCGACCAATAAAGAGTTCGACGTGTTCCGCATCCAGACCACGCGTAACATCACCACCCTGCAGAGCCAGGTGCAGAACCTGAACCAGCGCCTCAACGCGCCAGCGACTGCCACACCGCTGGGCCAGTAAACACCACCAGGGCTGGTCGGTTGTGAAGCGGTTAAAACTGTAGGAGCTGGTTTGCCAGCGATGGCGGTGCATCAGGGACCCGCCACCCTGCAGGCAACCCGGTTCCCACCGTCCATGCATGGGCTGATGGCTACCTCCGTGAATGTCACCACTTGGTGACATTTCCCTTCCCCTTCGTTACTTGCCCGTCCTTCACCCTTGTTTAGACTCCGGTCATCCCACATAAAACAATAAGGGCCACCCATGACCACGCAACCACTGCCTGCCAGCAGTTGGCTGAATGCACCTGCCCATCACGCCTGGCTTGCCGCCGAAGGCCAGCGCCTGCTGACATTCGCCAAGGCCTCTCGCCTGCCCGAGGGTTTTGGCAACCTG
Source organism: Pseudomonas sp. 13B_2.1_Bac1 (assembly GCF_025466155.1). Lineage (NCBI taxonomy): Bacteria > Pseudomonadati > Pseudomonadota > Gammaproteobacteria > Pseudomonadales > Pseudomonadaceae > Pseudomonas > Pseudomonas sp. 13B_2.1_Bac1. The sequence goes on from NZ_JANLOH010000042.1 coordinate 9,339, forward strand.
GACGACAACGGCCAACTGCCGGCCAACGCCCACGCCGAAACCATGAATACCGCGCGCATGACCCACAGCTTCGCCATGGCCCATGCCCAGGGCCTGCCGGGCTATGCCGAACTCGTCGAGCACGGTGTCGCGGCCCTGAGCGGCCCGCTGCGCGACAGCGAGCACGGTGGCTGGTTCGCAGCACCCGGCGCCCTCGATGGCAACCGTGGCAAGGCCGCCTACCTGCATGCGTTTGTCGCCCTGGCCGCCAGCTCGGCGGTGGTGGCCGGTGCTCCCGGTGCACAGACCTTGTTGAACGACGCGATCCACATCATCGAGCAGTTTTTCTGGAGCGAAGAAGAGGGCGTGATGCTCGAGTCCTTCGCCCAGGACTGGAGCGGTGTCGAAGCCTACCGCGGCGCCAACAGCAACATGCACGCCACCGAGGCCTTTCTCGCCCTGGCCGATGTCACCGGCGACACCCGCTGGCTTGACCGCGCCCTGCGTATCGTCGAGCGGGTAATCCACACCCACGCCGCCGGCAACCAGTTCATGGTCATCGAGCATTTCGATGCGCATTGGCAACCGTTGCTCGGCTACAACGAAGACAACCCTGCCGATGGCTTCCGCCCCTACGGCATCACTCCCGGCCATGGTTTTGAATGGGCGCGGCTGGTGCTGCACCTGGAAGCTGCACGCCTGTTGGCCGGGCTGGCCACGCCGGACTGGCTGGTGAGCGATGCCAGGGGGCTGTTCGCCAGCGCCTGCGAATATGCCTGGGCCGTGGATGGCGCGCCGGGCATCGTCTACACCCTGGACTGGAACCTGCGCCCGGTGGTGCGCGAACGCCTGCACTGGACCCACGCCGAAGCCAGCGCGGCCGCCCAGGCCTTGCTCAAGCGCACGGGCGAACTGCATTACGAAATCTGGTACCGACGTTTCTGGGAATTTTGCGAAACCCACTTCATCGACCGTGTCCACGGCAGTTGGCACCACGAACTCAACCCGCATAACCAACCCAGCAGCACGATCTGGGGTGGCAAGCCGGACCTGTACCATGCCTGGCAAGCGGTATTGCTGCCTGCGCTGCCGTTGGCGCCAAGCATGGCCAGTGCCATCGGGGCTGGGCGCTATGTCACCAAGTGGTGACATTTGTCCATCCCTTTGTTACCTGCGTTTAAAACATCCATGTTTAAACTCCGTGCAGCGCAAGCTCTAGACTTGCATGCATAACAACAAGAAAAGGTACTCAGATGAACGCGATTAATCGCCTCGCCGTAGCTATTTCCGTTGCCTCGTTGTTTCCCCTCAGTGTTTTTGCCGCCGACTCGAAAGGGACGGTTGAAGTTGTGCATTGGTGGACCTCGGGCGGTGAGAAAGCGGCTGTAGATGTCCTGAAGGCCCAAGTCGAGAAAGACGGTTTCACCTGGAAAGACGGTGCCGTTGCAGGTGGCGGTGGCGCCACGGCCATGACCGTGCTGAAAAGCCGCGCGGTAGCCGGCAATCCGCCAGGCGTCGCCCAGATCAAAGGTCCGGACATCCAGGAATGGGCCTCAACCGGTCTGCTCGACACCGACGTGCTCAAAGACGTCGCCAAAGAAGAGAAGTGGGACTCGCTGCTCGACAAGAAAGTCTCGGATACCGTGAAGTACGAAGGTGACTACGTCGCCGTCCCGGTCAACATCCACCGCGTGAACTGGCTGTGGATCAACCCGGAAGTCTTCAAGAAAGCCGGTATCACCAAAAACCCGACCACCCTCGAAGAATTCTATGCCGCCGGCGACAAGCTGAAGAAAGCCGGCTTCATTCCGCTCGCCCACGGTGGCCAACCGTGGCAGGACAGCACCGTGTTCGAAGCGGTGGTCCTGTCGGTGATGGGCGCCGATGGCTACAAGAAAGCCCTGGTTGACCTCGACAATGGCGCCCTGACCGGCCCGGAAATGGTCAAGGCCCTGACCGAGCTGAAGAAAGTCGCGACCTACATGGACGTCGACGGCAAAGGCCAGGACTGGAACCTGGAGGCGGGCAAGGTCATCAACGGCAAGGCCGGCATGCAGATCATGGGTGACTGGGCCAAGTCCGAATGGACCGCGGCCAAGAAAGTCGCCGGCAAGGACTATGAGTGCGTAGCCTTCCCAGGCACCGACAAGGCCTTCACCTACAACATCGACTCCCTGGCGGTGTTCAAGCAGAAAGACAAAGGCACTGCTGCCGGCCAGCAGGACATCGCCAAAGTCGTGCTGGGTGAAAACTTCCAGAAAGTCTTCAGCATCAACAAGGGCTCGATCCCTGTTCGTACCGACATGCTCAATGAAATGGACAAGCTCGGCTTCGACTCCTGCGCCCAGACCGCTGCCAAGGACTTCCTGGCAGACGCCAAGACCGGCGGCCTGCAGCCAAGCATGGCGCACAACATGGCCACTACCCTGGCCGTGCAAGGCGCGTTCTTTGATGTCGTGACCAACTACATCAACGACCCGAAAGCCGACCCGGCCGACACCGCCAAGAAGTTGGGTGCTGCGATCAAGTCAGCCAAGTAAGGCCTGGGAGCGGTTTTGTGGGAGTCGGGCTTGCCCGCGATGCAGGCAACTCGGTGTATCGATTACACCGAGGCGATGCTATCGCAGGCAAGCCAGCTCCCACACAAACCGCGCTCGACAAGAGACTCACCCTGTAGTCCTTTTTCCCTGTATTGGATTTCCCCATGAGTTCTGTTGCTGTGTTCAGCAAAGCCTCGCCGTTCGATGCACTGCAGCGCTGGCTACCCAAACTGGTGCTGGCGCCCAGCATGTTCATCGTGCTGGTGGGCTTCTACGGCTACATCCTGTGGACGTTTGTACTCTCGTTCACCAATTCCACGTTCCTGCCGAGCTACAAATGGGCGGGCCTTGCGCAATACGCGAGGTTGTTCGACAACGACCGCTGGTGGGTAGCGAGCAAGAACCTGGCTGTTTTCGGCGGGATGTTTATCGGCATCACCCTGGTGATCGGCGTGACCCTGGCGATTTTCCTCGACCAGAAGATCCGTCGCGAAGGCTTTATCCGCACCATCTACCTGTACCCGATGGCGCTCTCGATGATCGTCACCGGTACCGCCTGGAAATGGCTGCTCAACCCGGGCATGGGCCTGGACAAACTCCTGCGTGACTGGGGCTGGGAAGGCTTCCGCCTGGACTGGCTGATCGACCCGGACCGCGTGGTCTATTGCCTGGTCATCGCGGCCGTGTGGCAAGCCTCCGGTTTCATCATGGCGATGTTCCTCGCCGGCCTGCGCGGCGTTGATCAATCGATCATCCGTGCCGCGCAGATCGACGGTGCGAGCCTGCCGCGCATCTACTGGAGCGTGGTGCTGCCCAGCCTGCGTCCGGTGTTCTTCAGTGCGGTGATGATCCTGGCGCACATTGCGATCAAGAGCTTCGACCTGGTGGCGGCCATGACGGCCGGCGGCCCGGGCTACTCGTCCGACCTGCCGGCGATGTTCATGTACTCGTTCACCTTCAGCCGCGGCCAGATGGGCATGGGCTCGGCCAGTGCAATCCTGATGCTCGGTGCGATCCTCGCGATCATCGTGCCTTACCTCTACTCCGAGCTGAGGACCAAGCGTAATGACTAGTCTCGCTTCCAAACCTGCCATCAGCCTGAGCCGCATCGCGATCTACGCGGTGCTGATCTTCGCCGTGCTGCTGTACCTGGTACCGCTGGTGGTGATGCTGCTGACCAGCTTCAAGACTCCGGAAGACATCAGCACCGGCAACCTCCTGAGCTGGCCGACCGTGGTCACCGGCATCGGCTGGGTCAAGGCCTGGGCCACGGTGGACGGTTACTTCTGGAACTCGATCAAGATCACCGTGCCTGCCGTGCTGATCTCCACCGCCATCGGGGCGTTGAACGGCTACGTGCTGTCCTTCTGGCGCTTCAAGGGTTCGCAGCTGTTCTTCGGCCTGCTGTTGTTCGGCTGCTTCCTGCCGTTCCAGACCGTGCTGCTGCCGGCGTCCTTCACCCTCGGCAAGATGGGCCTGGCCAGCACCACCACCGGCCTGGTGTTTGTCCACGTGGTCTACGGATTGGCGTTTACTACACTGTTCTTCCGTAACTACTACGTGAGCATTCCGGATGCGCTGATCAAGGCCGCACGCCTGGATGGTGCAGGATTCTTCACCATCTTCCGTCAGATCATTCTGCCGATGTCGACCCCGATCATCATGGTCTGCCTGATCTGGCAGTTCACCCAGATCTGGAACGACTTCCTGTTCGGTGTGGTGTTCTCCAGCGGCGACTCCCAGCCCATCACGGTGGCGCTGAACAACCTGGTCAACACCAGCACCGGGGCCAAGGAATATAACGTGGATATGGCGGCGGCGATGATCGCCGGGCTGCCGACCCTGCTGGTCTATGTGATCGCAGGCAAGTATTTCGTGCGCGGCCTCACGGCCGGCGCGGTCAAGGGGTAATCATGGCTACGCTTGAACTTCGCAATGTAAACAAGACCTATGGCGCCGGCCTGCCCGACACCTTGAAGAACATCGAACTGTCGATCAAGGAAGGCGAATTCCTGATCCTGGTCGGCCCTTCGGGTTGCGGCAAATCCACGCTGATGAACTGCATCGCCGGCCTTGAGACCATCACCGGCGGCGCGATCATGATCGGCGACCAGGACGTGAGTGGCATGAGCCCCAAGGATCGCGACATCGCCATGGTGTTCCAGTCCTACGCGCTGTACCCGACCATGAGCGTGCGCGAGAACATCGAGTTCGGCCTGAAAATCCGCAAGATGCCCCAGGCGGATATCGACGCTGAAGTGGCGCGCGTGGCCAAGCTGCTGCAGATCGAACACTTGCTCAACCGCAAGCCGGGCCAACTGTCCGGCGGCCAGCAACAGCGCGTGGCGATGGGCCGTGCCCTGGCGCGTCGGCCGAAGATCTACCTCTTCGACGAACCGCTGTCCAACCTCGACGCCAAGCTGCGCGTCGAGATGCGCACCGAAATGAAACTGATGCACCAGCGCCTCAAGACCACCACGGTCTACGTGACCCACGACCAGATCGAAGCAATGACCCTGGGCGACAAGGTCGCGGTGATGAAGGACGGCATCATCCAGCAGTTCGGCACGCCGAAAGAGATCTACAACAACCCGGCCAACCAGTTCGTGGCGAGCTTCATCGGTTCACCGCCGATGAACTTCGTGCCCCTGCGCCTGCAACGCAAGGACGGTCGCCTGGTAGCCCTGCTCGACAGCGGCCAGGCCCGTTGCGAGCTGGCACTCAACGTGACGGATGCCGGCCTTGAAGACCGCGACGTGATCCTGGGCTTGCGTCCGGAGCAGATCATGTTGGCGGCGGGCGAGGGCGACGCTGCCTCGAGCATTCGTGCCGAAGTCCAGGTGACCGAGCCGACCGGCCCGGACACCCTGGTGTTCGTGCAGCTCAATGACACCAAGGTCTGCTGCCGCCTGGCGCCCGACGTGGCGCCGCAGGTGGGCGAGACCCTGACCCTGCAATTCGATCCGGCCAAGGTATTGCTGTTCGATGCCAAGACGGGCGAGCGCCTGGGCACTGCTGCTGCGTTGCCAGCACAGGGGCATGCCGACAACGTGGCCCAGTTCAAGGGTCGGTGAAAAATATAAGTTGTTGTTTTTGTTAAAAAAAGTAAACCGCGTTAGATAAAAACAGTTTAATAACAATAAAGACGAGGATGTAGGGATGAAAAAGCAACACAACAACACTCGGCTGATCTGCCAACTTTCAGCAGCAGCAGCCCTTGTATTGTCCGCCAATGCGATGGCGGCCGATGCATTCAGCGCCGATTCCAAGTGGATGACCGGTGATTGGGGCGGTGAGCGTACCAAGCTGATCGAGCAAGGTATCGACATCAAGGCGGATTACGTAGGGGAAGTCGGTGGCAACCTGCACGGTGGCTACAACAACGACAAAACTGCCCGTTACGCTGACCAGTTCGGTCTGGGCGTAGCACTGGATCTGCAAAAGCTGTGGGGCTGGGATAACACCCAGGCCAAGATCCAACTGACCAATCGTAATGGCTACAACATCTCCAATGACCGCATTGGCGATCCGCGTGCCGGCACCTTGAGTTCGTCTCAAGAAGTGTATGGCCGTGGCCACATGGTGCGTCTGACCCAGTTCTGGATCCAGCACCAGATGTTCGACAACAAGCTGGATGTGAAGCTCGGTTACTTCGGTGAAGGCGAAGACTTCAACACCTTCCCATGCGACTTCCAGAACCTGTCGTTCTGTGGCTCCCAGGTCGGTAACTATGTGAACACCTGGTACAACTGGCCCGTCAGCCAGGCCGCGATCCGCGTGAAGTACAACATCACGCCTGAGCTGTATGCGCAAATCGGTGCCTACAACCAGAACCCATCGCAGCTGGACCACGGCAACGGCTTCAAACTCAGCGGCAGCGGCACCAAGGGCACCGTGATTCCGGTGGAATTGGTCTGGTCGCCGAAGGTCAACAACCTGCCGGGCGAATACCGTGTGGGTTACTACAAAAGCGCCGCCGATGCACCGGATGTCCGTGAAGACATCAATGGCAACGACGCTGCAACCACTGGCCAGCCGTACCGTACCCGCAGCAGCAAGAAAGGCTACTGGTTCGTTGCGCAACAGCAACTCACCACCCATAACGGCGACGCCTCCCGTGGCCTGAACATCGCGGCCAACGCGACCTTCCACGACAAGGAAACCAACCTGGTCGATAACTACCAGTCGATCATGCTGGTGTACAAGGGCCCATTCGACGCGCGTCCAAAAGATGACGTCGGCATTGGCGCTGCGCGTCTGCACGTCAACAATGACGTGAAGAAAAACGCCGAGCTGCTGAACGAAGACGGTGGTTTCACCGACTACAGCCAGGCCGGTTACTCGCCACTGCGGACCACCGAGTACAACTACGAAATCAACTACGGCTTCCACGTGACCAACTGGCTGACCGTGCGTCCCAACCTGCAATACGTTGCCCACCCGGGTGGCGTGGACAAAGTCGACAACGCGTTGGTGGCGGGCCTGAAAATCCAGTCTACGTTCTAACGCTGTTGCGATAAGCTCCTTCTCTCTGTGCGCATTTTGCGGGTAGCCATGGCTATCCGCTTTTTTTTGGGAGATGGCACCTGTAGGCGCCGGCAAGCCAGCGCCCACAGGCAAGGGCGCATTTCAGACATGATTTTCAGGACCGTGGCACATGCATGAGCATCCGCTGCAACGTTTTTTCAAATCCCTGCGCGAACGTCCGGTGTTCGCCTGGGAGCGCTTTCAGATGCGCGACGTGTTGGTGATCGACCATCCGCTGTGCCAGGCGGTGTTCAGTCGCCAGGGCGCGCAGCTGTTGCATTTTCAGCCGCGCGGCCAGAAGCCCTGGCTGTGGTGCGCGGCCAAGTGGCCGCAAGTCGGTGCCATCCGTGGCGGTGTGCCGGTGTGCTGGCCCTGGTATGGCCGGCATCCCAGTGAGAACGCGTGGCCGTCCCATGGCTGGGCGCGGTTGATCGACTGGAAACTGCTCGACAGCAGCACCGACGACGACGGCGTGCGCCTGCATTGGCAATTGCAGTTGTGCGACTGGCAGGTTGACCTGCACGCGCACCTGGGCGACACCCTGGAACTGCGCCTGAGCACCGAGCATCAGGACGAACTGCCGTGCCAGCTGAGCCACGCTTTGCATGCTTACTGGCGTATTGGTCACGTCGACGAGATAGCGCTGTCTGGGCTCGACGGCGCGCACGGTTACGACCAACTCAATCGCCAGGTGTGCCAGCAGGAAGGCGAGTTGCGGGTGGAGGGCGGATGCCAACGGGTGTTCCAGCACGAGGGCGAATTGCACCTCAAGGACCATGCCTGGCAGCGCGAACTGTGCATCGACACCGGCGACAGCGCCGACACCGTGGTGTGGCACCCAGGCAGCCGGCCGCTGCTGGGTGTGAGCTTCAACGAGGCGGCGGGGTTTGTATGTGTGGAGTCGGCGATGGCCGGCGCCAGCCTGGCGCCGGGGGAGCGGGCGCATTTGAGCCTGCAGGCCAGGGCTGGGGCCTGAAGTGAGTGCGGGTGTGTTTGTGGTGAGCTGGCTAATTGTGGTGAACAGGCTGGTTGTGGTGAGCGCGCTTGTTGTGGTGAGCGCGCTTGTTGTGGTGAGCGGGCTTGCCCCGCGTTGGGGCGCGAAGCGGCCCTAAAACCTGAGAACCTGTTCTACCTGAAGGATCGCAGTGGTCTTGCTGGGGCTGCTGCGCAGCCCAACGCGGGGCAAGCCCGCTCGCCACAAGGTGCCCATATGCCACAAGGAGCCCACATGCCACAGCAGTCCCACATGCCACATCAAGCCCGCTGGCGCAGGCCTTAGTTGAACTCATCCCCAACCGGATACCGGCTGTCATTCAAGCTCTCTTTGATCTTGCGCAGGTGCGGTTGGAAATCCACCCCGCGACGCAAGGTCATGCCGGTAGCCAGCACATCCAGCACGGTCAACTGAATGATGCGCGACGTCATCGGCATGTAGATGTCGGTGTCTTCCGGCAGGGGAATGTTCAGGCTCACCGTACTGGCCTTGGCCAGGGGCGAGTTCTCGGCCGTCACGCCCAGCACCGAAGCACCGTTTTCGCGGGCGATACGCGCCACTTCCACCAGCTCGCGGGTGCGCCCGGTGTAGGAAATGATCACGAACAGCTCGCCTGTGTGCGCCACCGAGGCGATCATGCGTTGCATCAGCACATCGGCATGGGCGGTAACGGCCAGGTTGAAGCGGAAAAACTTGTGCAGCGCATCCATGGCCACCGGCGCCGAAGCGCCCAGGCCGAAGAAGTGGATCTGCCGCGCCTGGATCAACAAATCCACGGCCTTGCTGATCAGGGCCGGGTCCAGCGCCTGGCAGGCGCTGTCCAGGGACGCAATGGCACTGCCAAAGATCTTCTGGGTGTAGGCCTCAGGGTTATCATCGGCCTCCACGGCGCGGCTGACGTAGGCCGCGCCGCTGGCCAGGCTTTGCGCCAGTTGCAATTTAAGTTCAGGGTAACCACTGACGCCGAATGAACGGCAGAAGCGGTTGACCGTCGGTTCACTGACCGAGGCGGCCTGGGCGAGGGCGGCGATCGAGAAGCGGGTGGCCTGCTGCGGGTTGAGCAGGATGACTTCAGCGACTTTACGCTCGGCCTTGTTCAATTCTTCGAGGCGGTTCCGGATCTGTTCCAGAAGATTTCGCACGCGGTCCATTCAGTCTTTCCTTCGGGCGACGATGCAAATAAAGGGTGGCAACCAATCGACGAGTGGCCCTTTGCGGTGGCCTATCCTACTGAGGGTAGCTGAACACCACCACTCGGAATGCGTATTTCGGGAAAATGTTGTGGTTATTACTACATTTTTCCTTGAGTGATGCCTTGAAAAAAGGTATTTGTAGCTTAACTTGATAAAAGAACAAACATCATGCCTTCGATAACCGTAGAACCCTGCACCTTTGCCCTGTTTGGCGCCTTGGGTGATCTGGCGCTCCGCAAGTTATTTCCTGCCCTCTATCAACTCGATGGCGCGGCGCTCCTGCACGACGATACGCGCATCCTGGCCCTGGCCCGTGAAGCCGGTTCCGAGCAGCAGCACCTGGCCCACATCGAAAAAGAATTGCGTAAATATGTCGGCAAGGAACTGGACGAGAGCATCGCCCAGCGTTTCCTGGCCCGCCTGACCTATGTCCACGTCGACTTCATGAAGGCCGACGACTACGTGGCCCTGGCTGAAATCGCCGGCACCGAGCAGCGCCTGATTGCCTATTTCGCCACCCCGGCAGCGGTGTATGGCGCGATCTGCGAGAACCTGTCCAAGGTCGGCCTGGCGGAAAACACCCGCGTGGTGCTGGAAAAGCCGATTGGGTCGGACCTGGAGTCTTCGCGCAAGGTCAACGATGCCGTGGCGCAGTTTTTCCCGGAAAACCGCACCTATCGCATCGACCATTACCTGGGCAAGGAAACCGTCCAGAACCTGATCGCCCTGCGTTTCGCCAACAGCCTGTTCGAAACCCAGTGGAACCAGAACTACATCTCCCACGTGGAAATCACCGTGGCCGAGCAGGTCGGTATCGAAGGCCGTTGGGGTTACTTCGACAAGGCCGGCCAGCTGCGTGACATGATCCAGAACCACTTGCTGCAGCTGCTGTGCCTGATCGCCATGGACCCGCCGGCCGACCTGTCTGCCGACAGCATCCGTGACGAGAAGGTCAAGGTGCTCAAGGCCCTGGCGCCGATCAGCCCGGATGGCCTGACGACCCAGGTGGTACGTGGCCAGTACATCGCCGGCTACAGCGCGGGCAAGGCAGTGCCGGGTTACCTGGAAGAAGAGAATTCCAACACCCAGAGCGACACCGAGACCTTCGTCGCCCTGCGTGCCGATATCCGCAACTGGCGCTGGGCCGGCGTGCCGTTCTACCTGCGCACCGGCAAACGCATGCCGCAGAAGCTGTCGCAGATCGTCATCCACTTCAAGGAACCGTCCCACTACATCTTCGCCCCCGAGCAGCGCCTGCAGATCAGCAACAAACTGATCATCCGCCTGCAGCCGGACGAAGGTATTTCCTTGCGCGTGATGACCAAGGAGCAGGGCCTGGACAAGGGCATGCAACTGCGCAGCGGCCCGCTGCAACTGAATTTTTCCGACACCTATCGCAGCGCCCGGATCCCGGATGCCTACGAGCGGTTGTTGCTGGAAGTGATGCGCGGCAATCAGAACTTGTTTGTTCGCAAAGATGAAATCGAAGCCGCGTGGAAGTGGTGTGACCAGTTGATCGCCGGGTGGAAAAAATCCGGCGATGCGCCCAAGCCGTACGCGGCCGGGTCCTGGGGGCCGATGAGCTCGATTGCACTGATCACGCGGGACGGGAGGTCGTGGTATGGCGATATCTGAATTGAAACTGCCTCAGGGCGTGACACCCCATGAGTTCCGCACCCCGGTGCTGCTGGCCGAGGGCCTGGCGCTGGACGTGGCCGAGCAACTGCGCGCGGCCATCAGTGCGCGTGGCGCGGCGACCCTGGTGGTCTCCGGTGGCCGCAGCCCCGTGGCGTTTTTCCAGCACCTGGCCAAGCAGGGACTGGACTGGTCCAAGGTCACCATCACCCTCGCCGATGAGCGCTGGGTGCCGGTGGAGCACGCCGACAGCAATGCCGGCCTGTTGAAGCAGCACCTGCTGCAAGGCCCGGCGGCCAAGGCCAGGTTCCTCAGCCTATACAGCGCCGCCGCCAACCTCGAAGACGCTGCCGAGCAGGCCGATCGCCTGCTGGCCGAATTGCCAGCGATTGATGTGCTGGTACTGGGCATGGGCGATGACGGCCACACCGCATCGCTGTTTCCCAACAGCCCGAACCTCAGCGAGGCCCTGCAGGCCAACGGTACCCGCCGTTGCTGGCCGATGCTCGCGCCGACCGTGCCACACCAGCGCCTGACCATGAGTCGCGCGTTGCTGGCCACGGCCCACTACACCGTACTGTCGATTTCCGGCAGTTCGAAATTGACCACCTTGAGCGCCGCGCTGGCCAGTGACGACGTTGCTGCCATGCCGATTCGCGCGTTTTTGCAACCTACATTAGAGATTTACTGGTGCCCATGAGCCAAGGATCAGCCGCTATGAAAAGCCCTCAACCGACCGTGTCCATGGCGGATAAAGTTGCCCTGATCGACAGTCTCTGCGCCAAGGCGCGGATCCTGCCGGTGATCACCATCGCCCGCGAACAGGACATCCTGCCGCTGGCCGATGCCCTGGCAGCCGGTGGTTTGACCGCATTGGAAGTGACCCTGCGTTCCGAGTTCGGCCTCAAGGCCATCCAGGTACTGCGCGAGCAACGTCCTGAATTGTGCACCGGTGCTGGCACCGTGCTCGACCGCCATATGCTTGAAGCGGCCGAAGTGGCCGGCTCGCAATTCATCGTCACGCCCGGCATCACCCGTGACCTGCTGGAAGCCTCGGTGCACAGCCCGATCCCGCTGCTGCCGGGCATCAGCAATGCCTCCGGGATCATGGAAGGCTATGGCCTGGGCTATCGCCGCTTCAAGCTGTTCCCGGCCGAAGTGAGCGGCGGCGTGGCTGCCATCAAGGCCTTGGGCGGCCCGTTCGGCGAAGTGAAATTCTGCCCGACTGGCGGCGTCGGCCCGGCCAACATCAAAAACTACATGGCGTTGAAAAACGTGATGTGCGTGGGCGGTAGCTGGATGCTCGACCCGGAGTGGGTCAAGAACGGCGACTGGGCGCGTATCCAGGAAGTCACCGCGCAGGCGCTGGCGCTGCTGGATTGATCTGATTCATCGAATCGTTGTTGCTGTGCTTAACGGCATTTTTGCGGTGCACTTGGTCGGTGTACCGCTTTTTTTTGCCTGCAGATTAGCTCCTACAGTGTGTCCAGCTCGGTAATGGCGTTGACCAGCACATTGATGTCCGCCGCCGACGTCACCAGCCCCGGCGTGACCCGGATACAGGTACCAAACGCCGCGCCCGTGCGAGTGGTGGTAAACAGGCCGTAGTCCTGGAGCAATCGATCCGCCATCACCTGCTGGTCCCGCCCGACAAACTTGAAGGCCGTGATCCCGCAATACAGCCGTGGATCATCCGGTGTCAGCACCTCGATTCCCGGCAATGGCCGCACCTGGCTCACCCATAAATCCCGCAGGTAATTGACCCGCGCGCCCTTGGCCGCCGCGCCGCCGAGGGCCTGATGTTCCTGCAGCACCAGCGGTAAGGTCATCAGCGCCGGAAAGTTCGGCGTGCTGTAGGGCGTACGCGCGCGAATGTCGGTGGCGGGGTAGTGGAATTCGCCCATGTCCGGGTCGATATCGGCCAGACGCTCGGGGGCGATGTACAGAAAGCCTAGCGTCAGTGGCGCACCGATCCATTTATGCAGGTTGAAACCGGCGAACTGGATGCCCAGTTGGGCGAGGTTGAACTCGATCTGGCCCAGGGCATGGGCGCCGTCGAGGATCACATCGACTGCATGCTCGCGCGCCGCCTTGGCGATGGCTTCGACCGGCATCACCAGGCCGGTGCGGTGGGTGACGTGGGTGAGCGCCATCAGTTTGAGGCGCGGATACTGCTCGAACGCTTGGCGATACGTCTGCAGCAGGCTGTCGAAACTGGCCGGATGGGTGTGGGAAAGCTCGATCACCTCCACGCCCCGATAGCCGGCCAACCAGCGCATCGCGCCTTTGACCGTGTCGTACTCCAGGTCACTGATAAGGACCTGGTCGCCCGGTTGCAGGCGGTTGTAGTTGCGGATCAACGACTGCAAGGCTTCGGTGGCGTTGCGGGTGAAGGCGATTGCCTCCGGGGCGGCGTCGATCAACCCGGCCAGTTGGCGCCGGATCTCGTCGTTCTCACCGCGCTCGAAGCGTTGGCGCACATGCAGCGAATTGCTGCGATTGATAAACGCCACGTGCTCCAGGTACTGCCCCCGCACCTCGCGGCTCATGCGCCCAAAGTAGCCGTTTTCCAGGTTGATCGGACCGGGCTCCAGCTCGTAGCGCTGGGCGATGGTGTGCCAATGGTGTTCGTTGTCGGCATTCCTTGGCATGGCGATGCTCTTAGTGGCGAGGGGCGGGTTTGCCGTGTTTGGCGCGCAGCGGTTCGAGCAATTCGGAAAGGCCGTTGTGGTCGATTTCCTGCATCAAGGCCAGCAGCCCGCCCAGTTCGCCGTGGGGGAAGCCTTCACGGGCGAACCAATTCAGGTAGGGGCCTGGCAGGTCGGCGATGATCCGGCCCTTGTATTTGCCGAAGGGCATTTCGCGGGTGATCAGCAGTTCGAGTTTTTCGGGATTCATGGGTTCGGCGCGGCGCAAGTCGAGACCTTGGAAAATACAGGCATTCTGCATGAAGGCCAAATGACAGATCATGCAAATAACGTACATACAGATGGTTCAATAATTTTCAAGTCATTGAATATAAAGGGAAAAGTTATTTTTCATAACCTGGCACGGGCGCTGCAATCATTTATGCAACCTTCTTAAACCCGCACAAGGAAATGGAAAATGACTGACATCAATAAAGAATCGATCTCCGTACTCAACGACCTGATCGAGACCAGCAAAGACGGCCAGAAAGGTTTCGCAACTTGTGCCGAAGACATCAAGCACCCAGAACTCAAAGCGCTGTTCGTCAAGCGCTCCGCTGATTGCGCTACTGCTGCTGCAGAACTGCAGACTGCAGTGAAAGCTTTGGGCGGCGATCCGGAAAAATCCGGCAGCGTTGCCGGCGCCCTGCACCGTGGCTGGGTCGACGTGAAGTCGCTGGTCACCGGCAAAGACGAAGAAGCCGTGCTGAACGAAGCCGAGCGCGGTGAAGACCATGCACTGAAGGCTTACAAGGAAGCGATCGAGAAGATCAACAAGCACAACCTGCTGGGTATTCGTGACCTGGTAGAGCGTCAGTTCCACGGCGCACAGCGCAACCACGACCAGGTGAAAGCCCTGCGTAACCAGGCTCGCGCTCAGTCGTAAGCCCTGCGCTGTACAGGCTGTAAAAAAATGTGGGAGGGGGCTTTTGCCCCCTCCCACATTTGCATTGTGTCGACGCTGTAACGGCTATCAGCCAATGCTGATCGGCGGCAACTCAGTCAAGGTCACGACCTGCTGCTTGCGTGGCGCGAGGATCTCCGCCTCACCGTCCACCACCAACTCATCGCGCTGGTTGAACACACGGGTGGCGATGCGCACACGAAACTTTGGCAGCTTCTCGAGAATTTCCAGACGCACGGTCAGGGTGTCGCCGATTTTCACCGGCTTCTGAAAGCTCATCTGCTGGCCGATGTAGATCGTGCCGGGCCCAGGCAGCTCGCAGGCCACCGCCGCACTGATCAGCGCGCCACTGAACATACCGTGGGCAATACGCTCCTTGAACATGGTCGCCTTGGCGTACTCGGCATCCAGGTGCACCGGGTTGTGGTCGCCGGACATCGCGGCGAACAGCTGGATATCGCGCTCTTCGACGGTCTTGCTGTAGCTGGCGGTCTGGCCGACTTCGAGGGCTTCGTACGGGGTGTTGGTTACCTGGGTCATCTAAAGGTGCATCCTGTGGCTAATCGGTAATTTAACTTTCTGATTTTAAACGAAAAATTATTCGCAGCGGGTCGGCCGACGCAAGGTCAGGGCCTGGTCGAGCCACGTCAGCACATCCGCGGTGACTTGGTCGCGGTTGGTTTCGTTGAACACTTCGTGTCGCGCCTGCGGGTAAATGATCAGGTGCAGATTCTGGCTGCCGGCCTCTCGCAGGGCTTGGGCCAGGCTGTTGAGACGCTTGCCCTCACTCACCGGATCACATTCGCCGCCGATCACCAGGATCGGCAGGCCCGGATCGATCTGCGCGAGATTGGACGCTTTGCTGATTTGCTGCAAGCCGCCGAGCAGGTCGATCCACAGCTGGTTGGTGCAGCGGAAGCCGCAGAGCGGGTCGTTGATGTAGAGGTCGACTTCAGCCGGGTCGCGGCTGAGCCAGTCAAATGCAGTGCGATTGGGTTTGAACGCCTTGTTGAACGATCCAAACGAGAGGAAATCGATCAGCGCACTGCGCCCGCGCAACCCCTGGCGCAGGCGTTCGATGCGGGCGATCACCCGGGCAGCGCGGTACAGCGCCACCGGTTGGAAATTTGAACCGCTGAGAATCACCCCATTCAGGCTGGCGCTGTGATGCAGCAAGTAGGCCTGGGCGATGTAGCTGCCCATGCTGTGGCCCAGCAGGAGGATCGGCAACCCCGGCTGCTGCTGGCCGATGTGCTGGTTGAGGCTGGCCAGGTCGCCGACCACTTTGTTCCAGCCATCGCGCTCGGCGAACAGCCCCAAGGTACCTTCGCCGGCGGTGCGGCCGTGGCCACGCTGGTCCAGCGCATACAGGCCGTAGCCGGCGGCGCACAAGGGTGCGGCCAGGCGCGCATAACGACCGCTGTGCTCGGCCATGCCATGGGACAGCATCACCAGGGCCTTGGGCGGGCCTTCGGGCATCCATTGATTGACGTACAGGCGGCTGCGGTCATTCGCGGTCAGCCAGAAGGTGCTGTGGTTCATGGCGATTCCTTTGCTCAGGGTCGTTGCAGTGTATAGCTCATCCTCGAGGTTGCGTCTGATCAGTGCAGGCCCTTGTAGGAAGATTCACGCAATTAATGACGCTCTTTCCCTTATTTGCCTGTTTAGCCATAGCTGCTAACGTCCCCAAAGCTCCGCTTTCTATCGCAACACGAAAGTGGCCGGACACACTCAGGTAAGAGGACAAGAATAATGCAACCTGATTTCTGGAATGACAAACGCGCGGCGGGCGTCCCCAATGACATCGACCTGACGGCCTACAAGTCGGTGATCGAAGTCTTCGAGCGTTCCTGCAAGGCCTTTGCCGACCGTCCGGCATTCAGCAACATGGGCATCACCCTGACTTACGCCGAGCTTGAGCGCCAGAGCGCGGCGTTCGCCGGCTACCTGCAACAGCACACCGATCTCAAGCCGGGCGAGCGCATCGCGGTACAGATGCCCAACGTGCTGCATTATCCGATTGCCGTGTTCGGGGCGTTGCGCGCCGGGCTGATCGTGGTCAACACCAACCCGCTGTACACCCCGCGCGAGATGCGCCACCAGTTCAAGGACGCCGGCGTGCGTGCGCTGGTCTACCTCAACCTGTTCGGTTCGCGCGTGCAGGAGGTGTGCAGCGACACCGAGATCGACTACCTGATCGAAGCCCGGATGGGCGACTTCATGCCCGCCGCCAAGGGCTGGCTGGTCAACACCGTGGTCGACAAGGTGAAGAAGATGGTCCCGGCCTACAGCCTGCCACGCGCGGTGTCGTTCAAGCGCGCGTTGCGCCTGGGTGCCGGCCTGGGGGTGACCCGGCATCCGGTGACCCTCGATGACATCGCCGTGCTGCAGTACACCGGTGGCACCACCGGGTTGGCCAAGGGCGCGATGCTCACCCATGGCAACCTGGTGGCGAACATGCAGCAGGTGCGCGCCTGCATGTCGCAGACCGGCGAGGACGGCCATCCGCTGATCAAGGAAGGGCAGGAGGTGATGATCGCGCCGCTGCCGCTGTACCACATCTATGCCTTCACCGCGAATTGCATGTGCATGATGGTGTCGGGCAACCACAACGTGCTGATCATCAACCCGCGCGACATCGGTGGCTTTATCAAGGAACTGAAGAACTGGCGCTTTACCGGGCTGCTGGGGCTGAACACGCTGTTCGTGGCGTTGATGGACCACCCGGACTTCAAGAGCCTGGACTTTTCCCACCTCAAGCTCACCAACTCCGGCGGCACCGCGTTGATCAAGGCGACGGCCGAGCGCTGGCAGCAGCTCACCGGTTGCGCGATCGGCGAAGGCTACGGGCTCACGGAAACCTCACCGGTGGCCAGCACCAACCCGTATGGCAATAAATCCCGCCTGGGCACCGTGGGCATCCCGGTGCCGGCCACGGCAATGAAAGTGATCGATGACCAGGGCGTCGAGTTGCCGCTGGGCGAGCGCGGCGAGCTGTGCATCAAGGGGCCGCAGGTGATGAAGGGCTATTGGCAGCAACCGGCCGCCACTGCCGAGGCGCTGGACGCCGAGGGTTGGCTCAAGACCGGCGACATTGCGGTGATCGATGACGACGGCTTTGTGCGCATTGTCGATCGCAAGAAAGACCTGATCATCGTCTCGGGCTTCAACGTGTACCCCAACGAGATCGAAGACGTGGTCATGGCCCACCCGGCGGTGGCCAACTGCGCCGTGATCGGCGTGCCGGACGAACGCACGGGCGAGGCGGTGAAGCTGTTCGTGGTGGCGCGTGCCGAAGGGGTGAGCCTTGAGGAGTTGAAGGCGTACTGCAAGACCAACTTCACCGGCTACAAGGTGCCCAAGCACATTGTGCTGCGGGAGTCGTTGCCGATGACGCCGGTGGGCAAGATCCTGCGACGGGAGCTGCGCGACATCGCCTGACGTGAAACCGGCTCGAAACAGGTGGGAGCAACTGTCTTGCCTGCGATGACGGTCTTTCAGTCACTGGATGTATCGACTGAGGGACCGCCATCGCAGGCAAGCCAGCTCCCACAGTGTTATTTACCTTCCTGGAAGCCCCATTCCAGAGCCATTCCCAAGCTTGTAGAATCTTTGCTCTAAAAATGACCATTAGATATTCTTGAGTCATGTTTATGACTGTAGGGCCCTCTTTTGGCTCTAGGCGGCCCTTGGCAAAGCTGCTACTCTCGGCGCGCTTTGTGACGTCTAGGCCTGCTTGAAAGCGCCAGATTCACCTAAAAAAACATACACCAATAATAATCGCATCAAATGCGATGATGAATTCGCGTCGCTGAGGAGTGGGCTTCCATGAACGAAGACTTTTGGAAGGATAAGTACCCCGCCGGGATTGCTGCAGAAATCAATCCAGACGAGTATCCGAATATTCAGGCGGTATTGAAGCAGTCCTGCCAGCGCTTCGCCAACAAACCGGCTTTCAGCAACCTGGGCAAGACAATCACCTACGGTGAACTGTACGAATTGTCCGGTGCCTTCGCCGCGTACCTGCAACAGCATACCGACTTGAAGCCGGGCGATCGAATCGCCGTGCAACTGCCCAACGTCCTGCAATACCCGGTCGCCGTGTTCGGCGCCATCCGTGCTGGCCTGATCGTGGTCAACACCAACCCGCTGTACACCGCGCGGGAAATGGAACACCAATTCAACGACTCTGGCGCCAAGGCGCTGGTCTGCCTGGCCAACATGGCCCACCTGGCGGAAAAGGTCGTGCCCAAGACCGCCGTCAGGCATGTCATCGTCACTGAAGTCGCCGACCTGCTGCCGCCACTCAAGCGCCTACTGATCAACAGCGTCATCAAGTACGTGAAGAAAATGGTCCCGGCCTATCACTTGCCCAAGGCGATCAAGTTCAACGACGTGCTGGCCAAGGGGCACGGCCAACCGGTCAGCGACGCCAGCCCCGACAGTGGCGATGTGGCCGTGCTGCAATACACCGGCGGCACCACCGGCGTGGCCAAGGGCGCGATGCTCACCCACCGCAACCTGGTGGCCAACATGCTGCAGTGCAAGGCGCTGATGGGCTCCAACCTCAATGAAGGTTGCGAGATCCTGATCACGCCGCTGCCGCTGTACCACATCTACGCGTTCACCTTTCATTGCATGGCGATGATGCTGATCGGCAACCACAACATCCTGATCAGCAACCCGCGCGACCTGCCGGCGATGGTCAAGGAACTGTCGAAGTGGAAGTTCAGCGGCTTTGTCGGCCTCAACACCCTGTTCGTGGCGCTGTGCAACAACGAGGCGTTCCGCAAGCTGGATTTCTCCGCGTTGAAAGTCACCCTGTCGGGCGGCATGGCCCTGCAACTGGCCGCTGCCGAGCGCTGGAAGGCCGTGACCGGCTGTGGCATCTGTGAAGGCTACGGCATGACCGAGACCAGCCCGGTGGCCACGGTGAACCCGATCCAGCATATCCAGATCGGCACCATCGGCATTCCGGTGCCGTCCACCGTGTGCAAGGTCATTGCCGATGACGGCACCGAGCTGGCGCTGGGCGAGACCGGTGAGCTGTGCGTCAAGGGCCCGCAAGTGATGAAAGGCTACTGGCAGCGCGAAGACGCCACTGCCGAGATGCTCGACAGCGAAGGCTGGCTGAAGACCGGTGACATCGCGATCATCCAGCCTGACGGCTATATGCGCATTGTCGACCGCAAGAAGGACATGATCCTGGTTTCCGGTTTCAACGTGTATCCCAACGAGCTGGAAGACGTGCTGGCAGGCCTGCCGGGCGTGCTGCAGTGCGCGGCCATCGGCGTGCCGGATGAAAAGTCCGGGGAGCACATCAAGCTCTTTATCGTGGTCAAGCCGGGCGCGACCCTGACCAAGGAGCAGGTGATGGAGCATATGCGCGCCAATGTCACCGGCTACAAAGTGCCCAAGGCCGTGGAATTCCGCGATGCACTGCCGACTACCAACGTGGGCAAGATCCTGCGCCGTGAGTTGCGTGATGAAGAGCTGAAAAAGCTAGGCCTGAAAAAGTAACCCTAAAAAACCCCGCGAATGCGGGGTTTTTTAATGCTTGCTGATTAGCAGGGGTGAAATGCAATCCAAAGTGTGGGAGCGGGCTTGCTCGCGAATGCGGTGTATCAGCGACTTATCATGCGACTGACGCTCTGCATTCGCGAGTAAGCCCGCTCCCACATTTTAAACCGCATTCCTACAGTGCGAATTGCGCAAAGCTGACGCCGGCACCGGCTGGACGTACATCCTTGAGGAACGAATCCTTGTCCGCGCTCAGCTCCAGGGTGATCTCCGGCTTGCGCTTGCCGGCATTGCGCACCACCAGGCCTTCGAGTTTTCCACGCAGGAACACCGTTGGCACCTTCAGGTGCAGCAACTGGTCGGTGTCGGCGTTATGCATCAACAGGTGAATCCACTCGTACTGGCCCACGGCAATCCGACCCACTGGCAGGTCGAACCACCAGATGTTGCGTTTGCGGTCCAGGTCAGTGAAATGGCAGTTGTTGACGCCGAGTACGGCACCGCCCAGTTCCTGGTTTCTGCGGGCGATGGCCTGTGCTTTATTGAGTTTCATAACCTTCCTACGGGATCTGTTATTCAGCGTTATAGCCTGAATGTGCCGGGCATTCTCGTGGGTTGGCCGCAAAACATAAAGCCAAACCTGCGGCTGGCGATGAAATGCTCGCGCAAAAATAATTGAAACTCTGCCGAACCGCCTCGGGTCAATCTTTACGTAATGACCAAAACCCTTTGATTGTTCTTTCGGAGAAATACCATGGGCAGCACAGCGGATAAGGCAAAAGGTTTGAAAGATGAAGCCGTCGGCAACATCAAGCAAGGCGTCGGCAAAGTCACCGGCAACGACAAACTGCGCGCTGAAGGCGTGGTGCAGGAAAAGAAAGGCCAAGTCGAGAAAGCCGTCGGCGACACCAAGGACGCGGTCAAGAAAGCGACCAAGTAATACGGCGCTCGCGCAGTCTGACGGCCATCCACGGATGGCCGTTTTTATGTCACACCTCGTGATTAAAGTTTCGAAATTGTTTCGAGGTCGCCAAATAGGCTACCTTGATGTAGAAAACGGCCCCTGAGTCGCCCACGAACTCAACCTTTTGCGGCGAAAGGAGACGCTATGATTTTTCCGGTACTGCAAGGCCTCAAGCTTCATAAAGTGCTGGTGCGCACCGTCAAGGAATTCGTCGATGACGAGATGCCCACCTACGCCTCGGCACTGGCCTACCAGATGCTGTTTTCGTTGTTTCCCTTCCTGCTGTTCCTCATTGCCCTGATCGGTTTCCTGCACCTGCCGGACTTTTTCACCTGGCTGCGCATGCAGTCGGAGCTGGTGTTGCCGCCCCAGGCGCTGGAGCAGGTCAACCCGGTGATCGACCAGTTGCAGCAATCCAAGGGTGGCCTGCTCTCGGTGGGTATCGTGATTGCGCTGTGGACGGCTTCCGCCGGCGTGCGCCTGATGATGAGCGCGATGAACGCCGCCTACGACGTGGTCGAAGGCCGCCCGATCTGGAAGCGCTTCCCGCTGTCGATTTTCTACACCGTCGGCATTGCCGGCATGCTCCTGGCCGCCGCCGCGCTGATGGTGCTTGGCCCGCAGGTGATGGAGTGGCTGGCCGGGCAGATCGGCATGCAGGAATTCGTGGTCACCCTGTGGACCATCCTGCGCTGGCCGTTGATTGTGATCTTGCTGATGTTCGCCGTGGCCCTCATGTACTACGTGATGCCTGACGTCGAGCAGAAATTCCGCTTCATCACGCCTGGCTCGGTGCTGGCGGTGGTGGTGTGGATCGTCGCCTCACTGGGGTTTGGCTACTACGTCAAAACCTTCGCCGACTACAACGCCATGTATGGCAGCATCGGTGCGATCATCGTGCTGCTCCTGTACTTCTACATTTCCGCCGCGGTGCTGTTGCTGGGCGCGGAGATGAATGCGGTGATCGAGCACATGTCCGCCGAAGGCAAGGACCCAGGCGAAAAGGAGTTCGACGAAGCGGGCGCCACCGATGAAAAACAGCATGTCTCCGGCCTTGGCCGGGACCACTCCAAGCCCACTAACGACGAAGTCTGATCGATGATCCGTGAAATCCTGAAAATGGGCGACGAGCGCCTGCTGCGTATCGCGCCCCCGGTGCCACCGGAAATGTTCGACAGCCCCGAGCTGTGGCAATTGATCGATGACATGTTCCAGACCATGGAGCATGTGGGAGGCGTCGGCCTGGCCGCGCCGCAGATTGGCGTCGACCTGCAACTGGTGATCTTCGGGTTCGAGGCCAGTGAGCGCTACCCCGACGCGCCGCCAGTGCCGCAGACCATTCTGATCAATCCGTTGATCACACCGCTGAGCCCGGTGCTGGAAGAAGGCTATGAGGGCTGCCTGTCCGTGCCCGGCCTGCGCGGTGCGGTGGACCGTTACCAGCAGATTCGCTACGAAGGTTTCGATCCCAAGGGCGAGCCGATCGTGCGTTTTGCCGATGGCTTCCATGCGCGCGTGGTACAGCATGAGTGCGATCACCTGATCGGCCGGCTGTACCCGTCGCGGATTACGGATTTCAGCAAGTTCGGGTTTATCGAAGTGATGTTCCCGGACATGGATCCTGCGGCTGACGAGTAAACCCCTGGCACAACCCATCAAAACGGTGGGAGCGGGCTTGCTCGCGAATGCGTTTTATCAGTCGATACATGCGTGACTGATACACCGCCTTCGCGAGCAAGCCCGCTCCCACAGGTTGATGGCATTTCACGTCAGGTTATTGGGCGGGTTTGACGAACCGCAAGGTCATCCGATCCGACTCGCCGATCGCCACGTACTTGGCCTTATCCTGTTCTCCCAGCTTCAACGTCGGCGGCAAGGTCCAGACTCCGCCGGGATAGTCCTTGGTGTCCTTCGCATTGGCATTCACCTCACTTTGTCCCGCCAGCTTGAAGCCTGCATCGGTCGCCAGCTTCACCACTTGCGCAGTGGTCAGGTAACCGCTGTCCTTGATCGCTTCCAGGTCCGCGCCATCCTTGGCCCGGTGATCTTCCACGCCCAGCACGCCGCCCGGTTTCAGCACCGTGTAGAACGCACGGAAGGTGGCGTTGGCAGTGTCGGCCGCCACCCAGTTATGCACATTGCGGAAGGTCAGCACGGCGTCGGTTGAACCGGGTTTGCCCAACACCGGCACCTTGGGGTCGAACTCGACCACTTCAGCCTTGGCATAGCGCGCCGGGTCGGCGGCGAATTTCTTCTTCAGGTTCTCTTCCGAGGTCCGCGCATAGGCACTGCTGCTCGCCGCCTGCACGGCGGCAATGTAATGCCCGTGATCCTTGAGCAGCGGCGCCAGCAGTTCGCTGTACCAACCGCCACCCGGGGTGATTTCGATCACGGTTTGCCTGGCGCCCAGGCCAAAGAACTCCAGCGTCTGCTGCGGATGACGATAGCCGTCACGCGCACTGTTGGCAGGGTCGCGCCAACTGCCGGCGAGTACGCTGGCGTACTGCTTGGCGCTGATCGGTGCGTCGGCGGCCTGGCTGAAGGTGGGGACGAGGAGGGCGGTGAGGGACAGCGCTGCAAGCGTCGTTTTCATGATCATCCTGTAGAGGGCTAGGGTGCCCCCGAGGCTAGCATGGGCCCTTTGCCGGCTGATCACACATTATCTGCGGTGAACCGCACCAAAGGTTCTAAGCAGCGATGTTCAAGCCCATGGCGATCATCGGCTTGTTGCGTTTGTACCGCACCAGTCGTTCGCTGAGGGACTGCGGCAGCCGCGTGTCCTGAGTGAAGCCGATGCGCTGATACAACCCTTCCAGGTCCGGATGGCACAGCAACCAGACCGTGCCGTCCACATCTGCCACGGCCTGCTCAATCAAGCGCGCCGCCAGCCCCTGGCCGCGATACGCCGGGTCGACAAACACCCCCGTCAGCCACTGTCCGCCGACCACCGGCGTGAGGCACAGGCCGGCGACAATCTCGCCATCGCGCGCCACCCACAAACGGCCGCCCTTGAGTGCCTTCATCGACGAATCGTGGCGGCGGTAAAACTTGTTCAGCAGCGGCCACAGCGGCTCTGCCAGCGGTTCGAGGTGCAGTTCGGGCATGGTGTTCGCGCAACATAATCCAGGGCCGGAGATTATAAGCGCCTTCTGTGGGGCAATAGGTGGTATACCCAGTGTTACATCCCCTGTAAGTGGAGCATGCATCATGGCCAAAGGTATGGATTCAAAGAAAGCCGCGAAGAAAAAACCGGCAAAGACCGCCGATGAAAAACGCGCTGACAAGAAAGCCAAGAAGTCCGAGACCGGCCTGTTCGGTCACTGAGTTACAAGCTTAGAACCAAACGATCTGCAAGATTTTTGCGCCTCATTGCACAGAGCAGGAAACACCTGCTCTGAGCTGCCGATGGCCAACTACCTTGATGAGACCCAACGCCGGGAAATCGAAGCCCTGGCGCACAGTTTTACCGCCCGCACCGAATGGCCGACCTGGCTGTTGTTGCTCGGCGTCTACGCCGGCTGGTTCGCCGTGGTCCTCGCCAGCCACTGGCTGGGTGTGGGGCTGAGTACCGTGCTGCTGATTCCCATCGTGACGCTGTGGCTGTCCGTGCAACACGAACTGCTGCATGGCCATCCCACCCGCTCGCGCCGGCTCAACAAACTCCTCGGTTATGCCCCGTTCGCCGTGTGGTACCCCTACACGCTGTACCGCGACAGCCATCTGCTGCACCACAATGATGACGACCTGACCCTGCCCGGCATCGACCCGGAAAGCCGCTACCTCAACCAGCAGCAATGGGACAACAGCTCACTGTTCGAACGTGGCGTGCATTGGCTGACCAAAACCGTGCTCGGTCGTTTTCTGCTGGCCGCGCCCTTGGCGATCACCCGCCTGGCGCGCCATGAATGGCAGCGCCTGCCACAGGTCTGGCCGATGTGGCTGGCCCACGGCGCGGTGACGCTGCTGATGCTGAGTTTCATCGCCCACTACAGCGCGCTGTCAGTCGTGCAGTACCTGCTGCTGGTCAGTGTGCCGGCCTTGTCGCTGGCGTCGATCCGTTCCTACTATGAGCACCGTCCGCATCCGCAACCGGAGCAACGCACGGTGCTCAACGAGGCGTCGTGGCCGTGGACCTGGCTGTTTTTGAACAACAACCTGCACCTGGTGCACCACGACTTGCCGCAATTGCCCTGGTATTTGCTGCCCACCGTCTACCGTGCCCGTCGCGAGCAGTGGGTGGCGCGCAGCGGCGGGTTCCTGGTGCAGGGCTACGGCCAGTTGATCAGCCGCCACGGGCTCAAGGCCATCGACAGCCCGCGCCACCCCTTTGCCTGAGAGGCCCGCATGAGTGATCACTACGCCGAGCTGCTGATGTATGTCGCGCCGGACCCCATCCAACAGGCCAACCAACAGTGGTTGACGCGGATCCTGGAGCGCCTGGGCCTGGGCCGGCGCGACGCCGCGCATCTGGATCTGCTCGGCCTGTGGCTGGCCCCTGAACTGCTCGTTACCCAGACCTGCGGCTACCCGCTGATGACCCAACTGCGTGGTCAGGTGCGCGTCATCGGCCGACCACGTTATGAATTGCCGCACAGCAGCAACGGCGCCCATTGCAGCCTGCTGCTGGCCCGCGAGGACAACCCGCACACCGACCTGGCGCAGTTCTACCAAAGCCGTGGCGTGATCAATGGCCACGACTCCAACAGTGGCATGAACCTGTTGCGCGAACGCTTGGCGCCTTTGCAGCAGGACGGTCGGTTTTTTTCCAGCGTCGGCATCAGTGGTGCCCACCGCGAGAGCCTGCGCTGGTTGCGCGAGGACCGTGCCGACCTGGCCGCCATCGACAGCGTCACTTACGACTACCTGGCCCGTTTCGCCCCGCAGGAAGTGGCGGGGCTGCGCGTGGTGAGCCACAGCGCGCCGAGCCCGACCTTGCCCTACATCGGCCCGCACAGCTTGAGTGAGGCGCAGGTTGCAACGATTCGTGCGGCCATGAACCTGGCGTTGCAGGACTTGCCGCACGTGGTCGAGACCCTAGGCTTGCATGCAGTGCTGCCGGCCAGCGAAGACGACTATCAGGTACTCCTCGACTACCAGCAGTACGCCGCCAGCCTTGGCTACCGGGTACTTGAATAAGGTTATATAAAAATACCTTTTAAATATTATTAAAGAATAAGCAGCCTTGCTAGGATCGCCCCACCGGAACACCGGACATAACGCGTAACCTACTCAGATGGAGCCACTATGTCCGGCGCCGACACTTCTCACAGCGATTACGTGGGCGGATTATTCCGCAGTCATTACGACTGGCTGTGTGGCCGTTTGCACCGCCACCTCGATTCGCGCGCGCACGCCGAAGACATCGCCGCCGACACCTTCGTCCAGCTCCTGAGTTCGCCGTCGGTGGAGCCGATCCGCCAGCCCCGCGCCTTGCTCACCACCATCGCCCAGCGCCTGATGTACCAGCTGTGGCGCCGTCGTGACCTGGAGCGCGCCTACCTCGACGCCCTCGATACCGACGACACCTGCACCGCGCCGTCGCCCGAAGACCTGGCGCAAATGCTCGAAGCCCTGCAAGCCATCGACCAGTTGCTCGACGGCTTGCCGGCGAAGGTCAAGGCGACCTTTCTGCTGTCGCAACTCAATGGCCTGACCTACCCGCAAATCGCCGCCGAGCTGGGCATTTCCCAGCGCTCGGTCAGCGACTACATGACCCGCGCATTCAATCGATGCCTGCGGCTGTGCCTGGAATGAACGACGAACTGATCGACAGCGCCACGCAGTGGTACGTGCTGCTGCGTTCCGGCCAGGCCACGGCGCAGGATTGGCAGCGTTATCACCAATGGCGCGCGGCCGACCCCCGCCATGATGCCTTGTGCCGGCAGTTGGAAACCCGCCTCGGGGTGTTCCAGGTGCCGCAGGCGCAAGGCGTCAGCGGCAAAGTCGTGCAGCAGGCGTTGGAGGCGCCGTCCAGTCGCCGCCAGGTATTGCAGATCGCCCTGGCCGGCGCCGGCGTGGCCGTCGGCGCGGTGCTGCTGGCCAAACCCATGGGGCTGTCGGAGCTCACGGCGGATGTGCGCACCGGCACCGGCGAGCGGCGCACCGTGACCCTGGATGACGGCAGCGAATTGCTGCTCAACGCCCAGAGCGCGGCCGACATTCAGTTCGACCCGCAACGGCGCCTGGTGCGCCTGCGCGAAGGTGAGCTGCTGGCCAAGGTCGCCAGTGATCGCCTGCGGCCGTTTCTGATCCAGACCGACCAGGCGCGCCTGCGTGCCTATGGCAACCGCTTTCTGGTGCGTGAGCGTGAAGGGCAGGGCCAGGTCGTCGCGCTCAACGGCGCCGTCGAAATCGATGGGCAAAACGGCGAGCGCCTGCAACTGGCCGCCGGCCATGAAGTGCATTACGACCGCGCGGGCTTCGGCCCGATGCAGGCCAGTTCTTCCGGCGCCACTGCCTGGGTCGACGGCTTCCTGCAAGTGCGCGACCGTCCGCTGGCTGAAGTCATCGACGCGCTGCGCCCCTACCACCAGGGCGTGCTGCGCCTGGATCCGGCCGTGGCCGAGTTGCGCGTGAGCGGCCTGTACCGCCTGGACAACCCCCAGCAGATCCTCGACACCCTGGCGCGCACTTTGCCGATCCACATCACCCGCCGCACGGGCCTGTGGGTGACCGTTAGTGCGGCCTGATTTGCTGTGGGAATTAGCTTGCTTGCGATGCCTGCCCGTTACATCGCGTCGATGCCATCGCAGGCAAGCCAGCGCCTACAGGGTTTGCGCTTCGAAAGTGGGTTCTAAGGACATAACCAAACGATCTGCAAGTTTTCCCGCGGCCGTCCCACATCACTCCCGTAAGCGCTGCGGGGAGCAGCGTTCTCGAGTTTCCTTGGGGGGAGCCAAAGTGAATCAGTTCAACCGTGTGCCGCTGCGAACCTTTGCCCTGGTGCCGTTGGCCAGTCTGTTTTTTTCGTTTGCCGCCAGTGCCGAAGAGGCGCGCCAGGTCTACCACATCGCGCCCGGCCCGCTGGATGAGGTGCTGCTGGACATCAGTCGCCAGAGCGGCCAGGTGATTTCGTTTACGCCGCAACTGGGCAATTATTCCTCGGCCCGTGTCGACGGTTCGCTGTCGGCGCAACAGGCGGTCGACGCCGCGCTCAAGGGCACCGGCCTGCACGTGCAGGTCAGCCCGGACGGCGCCTTTGTGATCAAGGAGGACGCGGCCAAAAGTGCCCAGGCCACCAGCAGCGTCAAGGCCCAGACCAGCGCCGCCCAGGCACCGACCCTGGACCGCGTGGTGGCCATCGGCACCCGCCGCAGCGACGCCACCGCCCTGACCAGCGCGGCGCCGGTGGACGTGATCAACGCCGCAGAACTCAAGCAAACCGGCGCCACCAGCCTTAACCAGGCACTGTTCCAGTTGCTGCCCTCGTTCAACTTTCCGCAGAACAACAGCGCCACGCGCGGGCAGGATCCCAAGGGGGCCTCGCTGCGTGGCCTGTCACCCGACCAGACCCTGGTGCTGATCAACGGCAAGCGCCGGCACACCTCGGCGGTGGTGAATATTTCCGGTGGCGTGCCGTTCATTGGCGCGCAGCCGGTGGACCTGGACATGATCCCCATCAGCGCCATCGACCATGTCGAAGTGCTGCGTGATGGCGCCTCGGCGCAGTACGGCTCGGATGCGGTGGCCGGGGTGGTCAACATCGTGCTCAAGGAGCGTGACAGCGGCGGTGGCATCAACACGCAATTGGGCAAATACGCCCAGGGCGATGGCTTCAGCAAGACCACCGACGGCTGGTACGGCATCGGTTTGCCGGGGGATGGTTTCCTCACGCTGAGCTTCAACACCCTGAACAACAAGCCCGACGATATCGGCGACAAGTACGTCGCCGACGGCCAGTTGCAAGACCCACGTTGGGGTGGGGCCGGGCGCGACAAATACAACCTGGCGGCGAATGCCGAGATCGGCCTGAACGATCAATGGCGGCTCTACAGCTTCGCCACCTTCGGCCAGGACACCTCGGTCAACAACACGCCGCCGCTGTTGGCCAGCAGCCCGAACAACGTCGCGTCGATCTACCCCGGCGGCACGATTCCCAAGTACCGCTACCGCTATGAAGACGGCGCCATCACCGTAGGCACGCGCTATGAAGACGAATCCATCGGCCGCTTCGACCTGAGCGCGACGTATGGCCGTGACGAGCACGACGAGTTGGCGTTCAACACCGTCAACCCGAGCTATGGCGCCAACAGCCCGACCAAATTCAACGTCGCGACGCTGGTCAACGATCAGACCAACATCACCCTCGACTACGCCAAGGACCTCGACGTGAACTGGTCCAGCCACCCGCTGACCGTCTCCGCAGGCGTGGCCTACCGGCACGAGCAATATCGCCTCGAGGCCGGGGACTACGATTCCTACTCCTACGGCGGTATCGACAACGTGCAGGTGGGCGCGGTGCAAGCGTCGGGCTTGACCCCGGACGATGCCGGCACCTTCAAGCGCGATGTCGGCGGCGTGTATTTCGGCCTGGAAAACCAGGTCACCGACAAGCTGCAAGTCGGCGTCGCCGGGCGCACCGAGCACTACTCGGACTTCGGTTCCGCCACCACCGGCAAGCTCTCGGCGCGTTATGACTTCACCCCGCAAGTGGGGCTGCGCGGCACGATCAACAATGCCTATCACGCGCCAAGCCTGGGCCAGATCGGCACGTCCTGGACCACCACCACCAACCTCGATGCCAATGGCAACCCGGTGCTGACCCGCATGCTGCCGGCCGACAACCCGGCAGCGCGGGCCCTCGGCGCACAGCCGCTCAAACCGGAGAAGTCCACCAACTACTCGCTGGGATTGGTACTGCGTCCTACCGAGCATGCCTCGCTGACCATCGACGCCTACCAGATTTCGATTCGCGACCGCCTGTTGTTCAGCGGCGGTATCTCGGGGCCGTTGGCTGAGCAGATCCTCACCAATGCCGGCTACGGCCAGTACTCCTGGGCACAGTTCATGACCAACGCCGCCGACACCCGCACCCGGGGCGTCGACATCGTCGGCAAGTACAACCTGGACCTGGCGCAGTTCGGTGACCTGAACCTGTCGGCCGGCTACACCAAGGCGCGCACCACTATCGAGAAAGTCCACGAGAACCCGAACGGTTTCGAGGTGCTGACCCGCGAAGCCCGGGGCTTTATCGAGCACGGCTACCCCGAAGACAAGCTGGTGTTCGGCGCGGTGCACACACTCAACCAATGGACCATCGCCCTCAACCAGACCCGCTACGGCAAGTACCGCAAATACGCGGCCGCCGAAGCCAACGCCCAGTACGACCAGGTGTTCAGTGCGCAATGGACCACCGACCTGGACGTGAACTACGCGTTCACCAAGCAGCTGCGGGTGTCGGTCGGTGTGAACAACCTGTTCGACAGCAAACCCGATGACTTCAACAGCCGTCTGCGCCAGACGCCGGGGCAGCAATACAGCTACCTGTCGCCGACCGCGCCGGAAGGGGCGTTCTACTACACGCGGCTCAGTTATGACTTTTAAACCCTGATCTTGAAGGGTGTGGAGATCAACTGTGG